>JBIOZE010000132.1:0-41372 GCA_044870745.1 Nitrososphaeraceae archaeon
GATATCAAGTAAAGTTCCCTTTTTGTTGACTTTTGTTTCCTATTCCTTATGTGAGAAGGGAGTTGCTAGAAGGCGAATAATGAGCATTAAAAACTCCTTGCTAGCGTTCCACCATAACATTATTTCAAGATAATTCATGGTAATTGCGGTATAGAGCACTTAGAGAACTGCGAATGACTGCAATAGCAGTACTCCAACTGCCATCTAACTTGCCTTTTGACATTGTCTAATTTCTCTTTTGAGCATTCCCGAATTTATATAATCATTCGACATCAGAGTTTATCTAATTACCTTAGAATTAAAAGAAGATCAGCTGCCCCCTGTGAAACCGTGTGGTCTGATTTCATTGAGCTCGGCAAACTGACATCTACAATGCATTGTCAAGCTTTCATTAGATACAAGATTATTGTTCTGGGACAAATGTGAGCATTTCTATCGACTGGACAGTCGCTTTCAGTATACCGAAATCGAGCCTCCAACCAGTCGAATAACCCAGTTATCAATAGTCCAAAAATCGTATATTATTAGAAACTCGTGAGTTACTCGTGAGTTACTCGTGAGTTACTGATGAGTATGCAACATTAATTTGATTCGAATATCTAACCCTGCTAATGTACTAATGGTAAATGAAAATCAATCTATAATGACGTTCAAAAACTACATGAAATATTTCGCAGATATTCATTCTAGGCTTGTGGCTCAAAAGTACAGTAGATCTCACATAGAGGTCCATATCGATTTCCCTAAATTTAAGTAGTTGGCATCAAACGTAATAAAAATATTAAATTTTTACGAGTTCGACTTCGGATTACTCATAAAAACTCCATTTCTCTTGCTGGCTTTGCTAAAAATCTGGAACATGCCACTTAAGATATTGCAAAAAGAAATTGGAGCTTTTAATTAATATTATTACGTATAGAAAGGCTTACGCAACATTATTTGAAAAGAAAAGTTGGCACAAACGACATTTAGGTGAAAGAGTAGGTTAGATCAATTCAAGACGAATCTAGTATTTCGGAACTGAAAAACCCTGGAAAGCATATTAATATTAGTTTGGGGGAGAGTAGATATGGAAAAAGTGTTTGCGGAAGTAAGTGAAAAGGAAATAACAAGGGCAATTGCATCTATGTTCAATGAAACAATTCAAGATTATAGCGATTCTGATGTGATTATAATCGGTGCTGGACCTGCGGGTTTAATGGCTGGTCGCGATTTAGCGGTCAATGGCATCAAAACTCTCATAATTGAACAAAATAATTATTTAGGTGGAGGTTATTGGGTGGGAGGTTATATGATGAATCCCGTCACCGTAAGAGCGCCGGCACAGCGTATTTGGGATGATCTAGGTGTGCCGTACAGGAAAATCTCGGATGGATTATTTGCAGCTTGGGGTCCTCATGCTTGCTCAAAACTTATCGCCTCTGCCTGTGACGCCGGCGTAAGATTTCTTCAGCTTACTAAATTTGACGATTTAGTCCTTAAAGATAATAAAGTAAGTGGTGTCGTAGTTAATTGGATGCCAGTTTCTGCGTTACCAAGAAACATAACATGTGTGGATCCTGTAGCATTAGAATCAAAAATAGTCATAGATGCTTCTGGCCATGATTCAGTGGCAGTTCGAAGAATGATGGACAGAGGTTATGTAAAATGGAAGGGAATGGATCCCATGTGGATACAAAGCGGAGAAGACGCTGTTGTAGAGCGTACTGGAGAAGTGTTTAGTGGCCTAATTGCTGCGGGCATGGCTGTCACCGAAACTCATGGGTTGCCACGAATGGGCCCTACTTTTGGTTCCATGTTGCTTTCAGGAACTAAAGCAGCACAGATAAGTTTATTGAAGTTAAAGGAAATTCAACCTCAGCCGAAAATAAAAATATGAAGAGACTTCTCGAAAGCCATTAGAGGGAAAATAGATGTTAACGTTGCTCATTCAAGGAGTATCGTAGTTAAAAATTAGTCACTCAATCTAATATAAGATACACAAATATCTATTGAAAATAAAATACCTTTATGAAGGTACTTGGACGGCTTCAGGAACTTTTGAAAGGCTCAAACGCTAGTATGCCGATAAGAATTTCGAGACAAAGATAGTAACCGCTTAATGTCTTGGATGAGACTAATTACTTTCTGGTTGATACTCTGCCTAAAAGGAGAGTCGTAGCCCATATTAGATACTACACCTTTTAGGCTACAGTATGATTACTATGATTAGCAAGTACAGCCATCAGTCTATTGATAATTTCATAAAGTTTTCAATGTCCATTAGGCCTGATTTACTTATGTCTGGTAACTATGATTTTATTTTTCTACATTAAATGATTATTGCAACATATCCCAGGCTTTTTCTATATTCTAACTCGGGCGAATACTCTCTTCTTCATGTCTATCTTGATTCCAATTAACTATCAAATCTGAAATATGGCCGTACTATAACCAGTCTTGATTTACTAGCTGCTGTCCAATTCATACAAACCAGTTTGTATTTCATGTTAGATGTAGCGAACACACAAGTTATAATTTATTGAATAATGTTGTACAAAAATAAGACATTTACTAAACATTTTAGTAAACGAAATAAATATTTGAACTTAATTAGGTTAATAAGAAAAATCTGTATATCATATTTTTATTGATGTGCGTTCTATGATTCGTCAAACAACCAGCAAGTTATTAATTAGTGGCACAATCTTATCCACTTGAATCTCTATGTCCAATGCTGAAAATAATGAATTACGTGATTCTTTTGGCAAGATAAACGATATCAACTCCTATGAAGTTATAATAATTGGTTCTGGCCCTGCAGGTTACACTGCTGGAATATATACATCGCGGGCAAAGTTGAAGACTCTAATAATATCAGGGAATTTACCAGGTGGTCAGCTTATGACTACAAGCGAGGTTGAGAACTATCCAGGGTTTCCGAATGGTGTTTTTGGACCCGAATTAATGATGAATATGAGACAACAGGCTGAAAGATTTGGAGCAATCGTTTTAGACGATGAAGTAACGATGGTAGATTTTAAAACTTATCCTTTTTTAGTATCAACTCACTCCGAAAAGTTTCAAGCCCTATCTGTTATAGTTTGTACAGGAGCATCACCCCGTAAATTGGGAATCACTGGAGAAAACGAATTTGCAGGTAGAGGAGTTTCTTATTGCGCAACATGTGATGGACCTTTTTTCAAGGGTGAAGATATTGCCGTCATAGGTGGTGGAGATACGGCCTTGGAGGAGGCTACATTTCTAACGAAATTTGGTCGCTCCGTGAAGATTATTCACCGAAGAGAAACTTTGAGAGGAAGCAAGATATTGCAAGAAAAGGCATTAGAAAATTCCAAAATTCAATTTCTTTGGGACAATATCATAATTGAAATTAAAGGTAACAAGAAAATAGAGCAAATCGAAATTAGAAATTTGAAAAGCGGAAAAGTTCAGACAATTCAGGTTGGTGGCCTGTTTGTAGCAATTGGTCATGAACCCAATACGTCAATATTCAAAGATCAATTGCAGCTTAGTGATAAAGGGTATATTGTTTTGACAGAACACACTAAAACTAGTGTACCCGGTGTGTTTGCTGCAGGAGATGTCCATGATTTTCGATACAGACAAGCTGTAAGTGCAGCAGGATTTGGATGTATGGCGGCATTGGATGTTGAGAAATGGTTAGGCAGGTCTGAAGCCGACAGGAATAAGAAAGAGCCGAAATCCTTAGGCGCTATGGGAGTAAGCTAATTTAGGTAGGCTGCCTTCTGCTGCACGGAAATCATCCCCAGATAGCAAATTCAATTCGCGATACAAGCTCTTGAATTTCCTTCCATCATCCGCAAAAATACCTACGAGTAATCCCTCTTGAATGGAGTGTGAGAAATCAACCATAGCAGCCATAACAGAACCTGAAGACGGACCAATGAATAAACCTTCACGATTCAAGATTTGTTTTACGTATTCAAAAGATTTCTCATTAGTAGCCGTAAACCAATGATCGATTACATCTTCTCGGCGCATGAATAACTCTGGCTTGGCGGACTCCTCAAAATTTCTCAATCCCTGGAGTAGATGATTTTGCTGCGCCTGGATTGCAACAATCTTGATACTATCGTTCATCTCCTTCAAGAAAGTAGCAGCGCCAGTTATGGTTCCCCCAGTACCGCAACCGCTAAAAAAATGAGTTACCTTGCCATGAGTTTGTTCCCAAATCTCGCGGCCTGTGCCTTCGTAATGTGCCAAAAAATTCGCATCGTTTTCATATTGATTCGGCATAAAATAAACGTCAGGTCTTGGCTTAGCAATAGCCTTGGCTAGAGCTATACTCTGATCAGTTCCCGCTCCTACTCTTGGACATAGATCATCTGAAGTTTCATGCAAGGTAGCTCCTAGTTTTACTAGTATGTCTTTGGTTTCCTTGCTTACCTTTTCAGGGATAACTATTTCGACCTTGTATCCCATTGAGGCAGCTATCCCCGCTAGAGCTATACCGGTATTACCTGAAGTAGGTTCAATGAGTATGTTCTTTCCTTTCTGAATGATACCTTTTCTCTCTGCTTCCCGAATCATCCAAAATGCTGGGCGATCTTTGACCGAACCAAATGGATTATACCATTCTAATTTTGCGAAAAACTTAATTTTACTTGTAGAGTAACTCGATAATTCAATTAGCGGGGTATCTCCAATATGTTGCAAAAGATTGGGCACAGATATCGAAGGCATCTACTTACTCTTCCTTATTAGGAATTCCAAGTCTTTTTCCCTTTTATTTATTGATATGAGCTCGTGTCCAGTTCTTTTTACCCATCTAGAAATGTCTTCTTCAGATTCAGGGTCATCCGATAATACCTTCAACTTGTCTCCTATAGATAGTCGTTCAATTTCTATTTTCGTTCTGAATACTGGTTCGGGACAATATAATCCCCTTACATCGATAACCTTCTCAAACAATTCTCCGTTATCTGTCATTTTATTCTATTCCGTATTAGGTTAAACCGATGCAATTTTTATTAAATGTTTGCGACTAGTTCAATCATTATACAAGTGGGTTCTTGTTACTACCATTATATTAATAATCGTGTCGGTTCTTGACGTGGAAATAGTATGATTCGTATGATTTTTCTTACCTAAAAAAATCATTTTCCTTTCGTCTAATAAGCCTCAATATGCTGGCATTCCTAGAACTATACTGCAATCCTCTGACAATAGCTATAGGTATGCGTGAGGTTTTTCCCATTACTAATTCTGCAGCCGATGCAATTTCGTCTGCGATCGCAATTTCAGTTACTCTGAGCGATTTGCCGTACATATCTTTCTTGCCCACGTAACTTTTCACAGGCTCCAGTTCAGAGATTCCTATTGCAACATTGACTTGTCCTTCTCTAAATGGTCGGCCAAAGGTGTCAGAAATAACTACCGCTACATTCTTCTTTTCCCTGATGCGGATTTCTTTACTTATTGTCCTTGCCGAACGATCTGAATCAATTGGAAGCAACGTAACCTTATTATGATTTTGACTTACGTTACTATTATCAATACCCGCGTTGGCACACACAAAGCCATGTTTTGTCTCTGCTAAAATAACTCCTTGTCGTAATTTAAGTAATCGGAGAGATTCAGACATAATAAGTTCGACCAACCTTGGATCCTTATTATGATTAGCAGCAATTTTCTTGGCTTTAGCCGTTGGTTTTATTTGAGTTAGATCAAAAATACGACCCTCTGATTTTGATATGATTTTATGCGTAATAACCAAAACATCATCATCTTTCAAGGATTCATTATTTTTTTTTAAGTAGTCGGATATGATTTTAACTATATTTTCTCCCACTGCTATATCTTTAGCAACACGTATTGGAATAATTTCTACCTTGCCTGGATTATTCATTTGTCCCTCTTAAGTAACTTTTGAATATCAAAAACTAGTATTGGTAAGGACAGCTTTTCCGAATTTCTTTTCTAGGAGATTTAATAATAATGTCAAGTCCCTGATTTCGATTATTGCATCGGCTCTTTCTTTCACAATATCTACAGGACAAAAACCAACAGTAAATCCTGCTATTGCGAACAATTTAAGATCGTTTGCTCCGTCTACAACAACTACAGTATCTTCTCTTCGGATCCCCCACTCTTTGATAATACTGTTCACGGCCCTCGCCTTATTGGAAGTTACGTTGATTTTAACGTCAGCGAGCTTACCATCGCGGAAGATCAGTTCATTTGAATAAATTCTATCGAGGAGCAGCTCAGTTTTGAGGCGGTCAGTGATCAATGTAAATCCACCTGACACAGCAATCATTTTCCATCCTGCTTTTTTCAAAGCACTACACAGGATTTTTGCTCCAGGCATTATTTCCAAATTACGCCCTATGTTCAGACATTCTTCATAAGAAATCCCGCGTAATGCATTAACTCGTTTGCGCAATCCATCTTCCCAATCAATGTCTCCCCTGATTCCCTGTTTGGTTATGTCCCAAATTTCTTTTTCCTTACTAGGACCAAATCTTTGTGCCAACACTGGCAAGTATTCTGCATTTAAAAGAACACCTTCCACGTCAAAGATAATTAGCATTTCGACCCGTGTATTGAAAGCTCAACTTCTTTCAGTATATTAACTTTCTTCAAATAATTTAAAAAAAAATTACAAATAACAATCCTCGTAACATCTACTAGGAAAATTGATAATTCGACATTACCTGAAATACGATTCATTAACTGATCATTCTGATATATCAACTTGAATAGGCGAAGTTCTATATGAGTGACTAGTGGTTAGAATTAGTCAGCTCTCAATAAGAAAAAGTTCATCTTGGGTGTTGGATTCATGAAATCTTGATTTAAGAATAAGCTAGAAAACTTCTTCAAATTTGGTTTAGTTACTAATAAAAGAAAAGATACTGATACATTTTTTCTTTGGGGCAATAATTGCAAAAAACATCGCTTCGCAATTACTTAGCTGGATTTACAGCTATTTCCTGGCGGTAAGCAGAATCTAAATGCAAAAGAGGTCTTCATAAATTATCTGTAGAGAATACCTTCGCATATTAACTTTAGTAAATTTGATTCTAATAAGGTTTGAAAAAGCGTATTTGATTCGAATAAAAGTCGAATTTATTTGAAGCCTTGTAGGAAAGATGATATATTACTCCGATGTATTATACAGATTCAATGAGCGATATTCCAGAAGCGAAATTCATTGTACCTATCAAAGGAGTATTGAAGGCAATAAGTTTGGATGATATGGCAAAAATAGAACTTCAAAAAATAGGAATGATGGATGAGAAAGGAAAACTGAAGCTGAAGGGCGTAAGTCCTAAGATGCTAAAACGTATGAAACTTGAAGCTGTTGACTGCCCTGTCCTAGAGAAAGAAGTGGGATTTATCCAATGCTATGTCTGCAGTAACTTTCATAGTAGAATAAGCGGAAAAGTCTTCTGCAAAGGAGAGCCATTGAGACTACAATAACATGAATTTCGATAACTGAGTTAATGAATTGTGAACAAGGAAATAGGAATAACATCTACACAGAAAGAGGATTTTAGCAGTTGGTATATTCAATCTATCTTAAAAGGCGGTTTGGCCGACTATGCTCCTATGAAAGGCTTTATCATATTGAAACCCTATGGTTATCAAATATGGGAAATTATTAAAGGAATCCTTGATGAAAAACTAAGAAACCTTGGACATCAAAATGCTTTCTTACCTATATTGATTCCTGAAACCTTATTATCAAAGGAACAAGATCACTTTGCTGGGTTTAATCCTGAGGTTTTCTGGGTTACTAAAGCAGGAGAGAATACCCTAGGCGAGAAACTGGCGCTTCGTCCTACTTCTGAAACATTAGCATATTCAATGTTCGCAAAATGGATTTCAAGCTATAGAGACCTGCCCCTTAAGCTAAATTTCTGGAATAGCGCATTGCGTGCAGAGATTAAGTCCACAAAACCGTTCATAAGGAATTCTGAATTTCTATGGCAGGAAGGTCACACTGTGCACGCTACAGAAGAAGAGGCAGATAATGAGGTACGGTTGATTCTCGAAACATACAAGGAGTTGATAGAAAACTATCTAGCAATTCCTACTGAAGCTGGATACAAGTCTGATAAAGAAAAATTTGTAGGTGCAAAATATACTATTTGCTTAGAATCTGTAATGCTAGACGGGAGATGTCTCCAGATGGCCACATCTCACCAGTTAGGTCAGAATTTTGCAAGAACATTCAATATCAAATATCTAGGCAGAGATGTTGAGGATCATTTCGTATGGCAGAGTTCATGGGGAATCTCTTGGAGATTGATAGGGGCTATAATAATGACTCATGGTGATGACAAGGGAATCATAATTCCACCAAGAGTCGCGCCAATCCAAGTAGTCATAGTTCCCATTTACAAAGACATTACGAAAGAAAGGGTTATTTCAGCAGCTATAAATCTTCAGAAAATGTTAAATGAAGCAGGAATTAGAACGCATTTGGATAGTCGTGACGAGTACACATCGGGATGGAAGTTCAATGATTGGGAAACGAAGGGTGTACCATTGCGTGTTAATTTGGGTCCTAGAGATATCGAAAATGACCAATTAGAGATGGTGAGACGAGATACATTCGAAAAGAACACAATCAAATACGTAGATGCAATTGATAAAATTAATGAAATTCTGGCGAGCATACAAAGTAGACTTCTTGATCAGGCAAAGAGAAGAATGAATGAAAAGACATCGGGAGCTTCAACATTGGATGAGGCCAAACTACTTCTCGAAGACCAAGGAGGTTTTATCTCAACCCATTGGTGTGGTAAAGTCGAATGTGAAGAGAAACTGAAAGAAGAAACTTCGGCAGATATTAGGCTCATACCATTTGAAGGGCAAGATTCACTTAGTGACAAGAGTTGTATCATCTGTGGATTAAAAGCCAAATCCAGGATCGTCATAGGCAGAGCGTATTAAAGAGCAGATTTGATAGGGTCTTATTCAGAGTAACATTTGACTTCCTTAGAAGATCTGTTTGCATTTTATGATGATTTTGGATATTTAGGAATACTCCTTATAAGCTTTATAGGAAGTATTATTGTCTTTGTTCCAGTTCCATACTTTCCAATTCTTATTACAGCTGCGTTTAACAAAAATTTGGATCCTCATTTGATATCACTCTTTAGTGCAATTGGAGCAGTGGCAGCTAAGTTAATAATTTTCTACGCGAGTTATTATGGTAGAAACATTCTAAGTCCTAAGGTTAGGACCAAAATGCTTCCATTACAACGACTCTTGGCTAAATATGGATGGGGCGGAGCTTTTATTGCGGCCCTTACACCAATTCCAGATGATCTTGTCTACATACCACTCGGGTTGGCCAAATATAGTCCTTGGAAATTTGCAACTGCGACTTTTGCAGGCAAATTCCTCTTCAATGAAATAATTGTTTTAAGTGCAGTATACTTTGGAAAACCGTTTGTTGATAGAATAATCTCAGAATCTATCTCGCCAATTTCCTTGATCATAGGAGCTATTTTCAGTGTTGTTGTAATAGGCATTATCATATACTTATTTTACAAAATTGACTGGGGTAAGGTCATAGGGCGCTGGTTTCCATGGGCAGTTGACAAGTCTGAGGAAAATAATCAATAAGGAATCTAGCGGAGAAAGCTAAGTTACTCACCATATAAAGGGATAAAGAAATGACTGCTGACGACGATTTTGACAATGAAAGGGGTGATCTACCTTGGCTAACTAATGAGGAAAGTGAGATGATTGCAAAAGAACGGGAGTGGTTGAGCGATACTCCTGGCGAATCGAAAGCACGTCCGTTCCGTGATATGGTATTCTTATATTTTCGTCCGAGCGTTTTAGATAAGTACAAAAACAATAAATTTTGTTCAATAAGCACCTTTAACATCTCGTTTCTTGGATTAAACGGAAACCCTATTTTGATTGTGGAATTTGTTAGAAAAGATGGAAAACTCATGGTGAGAGCTAAAGATTATGCTTATGTACCACCTAGGGAAAGGCCTCATTGGGAGCAGCATAAATTAGACACAGATGATGACTATCTGAAATGAAAATTATGAGTTAGGTTCGCCTTGCAAAAGTAACTTCTCTACCGCTTAAGGATTAGAATTTTCTAACACTGTAAGCCTTGGGATATTATTAAGCATATATCGCTTCTGATTCTCAGAATGCCTTAGCTTGGATTCAGGAGTAAGATATTGTAGTAAGTGTGAAATTTACTTGCAAACAACGGATAAATCATACACTGCTCATAAAAACAGACGGTATCCCGTATTTAGTTAGCTTAGTTCAGCAAGACCTTATATTCTCAATGACGGATACCTGATGAACTCATTAACCCCTGCAGACTAGGACTCCGATTTCGACCCCAAACACATGCTTGCACTGTCTGATAATTATTCCCTATTTATAGTGAAAGGCCAAAAAATGACAAACATTAATGATATTATCCAGAATTTAGTAATACTAATATAGTAAATCATTGCGCTGAATTGTTTCTGAATAACCTTTTGCAATCATTATTGATATGTATCGTTTTAACATTGATGATAACTAACTCGTTGAGAATTTTTGCCCAAAATAACAATTCAACAAATCTCACAACAAATCTGCATCGTGTAAATATTACAGGTAATAAAACTCAGAATGATACCGACATAGGTAACGCAACTGAAATAACGGGAGGTATATCAAGTCGCCATCATCCAGAGTGTTACAGATCTGTGGCAGGATATTGGTGTTCTTGGCAACCTTGAAGTCCATTTGTCTAAAGTTCATTTCGGTTCCAATCTTCACATTCCTTTAGAGTCAGTTTTTAGTTCAGTTCTTCCACATAACCCCTCTTTCTGAAATCAGACGATATTTCATGTATATGCTGGTCATAGGAAGTTAAGATACACGGCACATATGAAAAAAGATTATTTTTATAATTACTAATTCAGCCCTAACAAATAAAGCCGAATAGAATTCGCCTCATATATAATTAGATAGAGAAAGAGAGAGCGTAGTCTTATTATATATTTAAGTAATGAATTCTAAGATATAACGAATGAATGATAATAATTTAAAACCCAGTACTGACGCGAGTAAGGACCCAGCACTACCAAAGTTTAAACCCACCAAGAAGTCATCTCATGATACCGGCGACCATCTGACTAATACGTTAGAGTGGTTGGAACACTCTTTGGGCAAACATACATTTCTTTGCGGTAATCCAGATTGCGGAGCACTAATTATATTTCATAGCAATGAAGAAAGACCAATAGTTTGTATTAGATGTGGCAGTGGGATCGATTGGGAAGGAAAATACATAAACAAAATTAAGGTATGTCCTAAGTGTAATAAGGAATATGATACTAAGGCAAATTACTGTGCATTTCATACTCCTCCTATTTCACTGATTGAAAGAGAAGTAGAAAAGTAACGGTAAGGGTGAGCAGTTCTAAAGTATGATTGACATTATGTATAGAAAAAGTATTAGAATACCTAGGAGTATCAGGACTTCATATGTTTTCTTCAAGCATAGTAAGCCATATCTACTCCAGTTTTAACGTTGGTTAATTTCATTCTAACAAAGTCCTGCAATCAATCCTAATACCAGTGTTTAATAACAGCACTTAAAGGGCACATTGATAAACACATGTGTTAGTGGATAAGACATTCACGGGGTTACGTCCAATTAAACCGGAAGAGAAATTAAAACAAGGAAGCAAGAATCTGAATCCAGCCAAGAAGTTCTGTAGTATATGTCAGAACGAAGCAACCCAATTCACTATGTTTAGTTCCGAAGGTGTGACCGTGATAGAAAGATACTGTGATACTTGCATTATTCAGAATAAGCACATTTTACTGAATAGTTAGATCCTTGTTTTACTTATTTTGATTTCTAATTTAGAATAGCATCAGAGGCTTAAAGAAAAACCTGAAATATTACTATGAGTATAATATAGGTGGCTTTAAAGTGGAAGCCAGCTATAACCAAAACGAGTTAGAGGGGCGAATATCCTTCCTTCCTTTCTGGCTCATTTACAAACCCCTCTAGCTTTACCCAAACTAGGCCATGTATGAAGGGCAATTTATTTTGTTTAGGTTTAGGAACTTTTCTTTTCTTTTTCATATGGTATAGCAGGATTAATTATTCTAATACCTGGAATTGTAGGTCCACAGTGTTCACACAGGAATCCCCGTATAAGTTGTGTTCCTATGTCTATCCTGCAATGGTTCCATGATACAGGAGGATCTTCTTTCTTAGGAGTGGTTATAACGGTAAAGGGCTTATTGGCTTTACCTTTCTTAGGTCCATCCTTAAGGTTCTCAGGAAATATTACATTTCTATCAAGTCTCATTTTCTTTTTATTCTCAAGGATGTGGCTGCATAGCCAGTTTGTATTGTGCAATCCTGTGGTACTTGGGTTTCTATTGCTGTTGCTTACTTAGTAGTTCTGTTCCTTCCAGCATTAGTTTTAGAATATCTAACAATGCTTGATCTTTTGCTGCAAGTGATAGTAAAACATCTGTAGTTTGTAGACCTGGTGTCTTATCAATAAGTTATTTTATATTCTCAGTGCACTATGAATGAGGACATATTAGAATCTAGAACTACTTTTGTCGTTTGGGTTTTACCCTTCGACCATCTATCAGACGGATGTTGACATATGTGAGTACTAATGCTTGAGCAGATAGTGCTAATACAACAGCAAGTGAAATACCGTTAATATTGAGCTGATTGCCAAGGTATATCATTAAGCATATTTGTAAAGATTGGTAGATAGCTGACCCGATAACGATATAAATGGTCCTATTGAGAGAAAGAAAACGGGAGTTTAGAATACCAATTGCCATCATCGGTATTATGCCTAAACTTAATATCCGCATAGAATTTATCGATGCCAAATAATTTGGAAAAAACATCTTGATAATATATGGGCTACAAATAAACAATACAATTGTTAGGATGATTGAAAGACAAATTCCATATAGCCTCAATCTGTTTTTTTTACTTCCACTAGCTTCTTCGGGTACGAGGTACTGATAGAAACTGATTGGTATCATACTAAAGAACATTAAAAATTGAAAACCTAGCTGATAATATCCAAGGATCGCATAACCAAAAATGGGTGCAATAATGAGTTTATCAAAGTATAATAGGAATGCATTGGATAGATTGTAAGAATATAAATGGAGAAATGTCTTAAAATGTCTTTTGATTTCTTTGAAGTCTTTACTGAATTTGGGAATTGTGTTAAAATATTTTCTACTAAACATAAAAAATGAAATTACAAATCCTATGACTATTCCCATTGTACCGAAATAATAGAAAAGGATGAGTGAAAGTACTAATTGCGTACCTCGTGCGCCAATGACATTCAGAGCGTATTTACGATATTTCTTTTCACCGAGTAGCTCATAAGATGTCATCATCCAAAATGACATTCCAAATACAAAAAAAACTAAAAACCAACTATAGAAAGCGGCGATGAAGGCACAAATTGTACTCGAGATCAAGATTAGCTGGTTTGCTTGAATACCGAACCGCAAATTCCCCTTCGGAAGTAATGTAGTTACAGCTGTATTCAACCCAAGCAGAGATATACTTGCAGCTAGTGAACCTATAGCTATAACGTAGTTTATATGTCCATAGTCATTCACATTTTGAATAGCTGCCAAAATAAGCCAAAATAGTCCCGTAAGACCTGCACCAATAACGTTACCTGCTGTTATGAATACTAAACCTTCGTGATGCCTGATCGCTTTGAAAATAAATCATTACCCCCCTTATGAAATTACAACCTGAAATTTAGTAGTGCAGGGACGATTTAGATTCAAGCCAAAGATATGTGGATATCGTTTAAAATCTATAATGCTTGACAATGGTAATTTCAGCTCATCTTACTTTACTTTCAGTATAGGTAGCTATCATGTTATACCACGATCTAGTATCGCTTTTCAAGGTAAAGCAGTTTATTCCTGAAAGAAATTCTTTGAGAATTTGCCTTTCAACTGCTAATAATGTACTAGCAGACTGTCCCCTTATTACTATGTGATCCAATAAATCCTGATAAGGCGGAAATAGGAACGCGTCATCGCTATTGTCCGAGGCAGACACTAGTGCCGATTCAGTGTCTAGACTCACACATTCATTTCCTTCACGGCTCAAAAAGTAAAGTGACTTGATCACTGTGCTGGTATTTATGTTAATATTATTCAATAGTGTTTGAATCATGAATTTTGGCGGTTTGACTATCCTTTGTCCTATTGCATTAATTGTGAAAATTGGAAGATTATATTTGGCTAATCTATGCATAAAGCTTCTGCCCCCTTTCGAATGAACCATGCTCCTTATTTTCATTGCCTTCGAAGCGGCTTCATTATTCGACACCTCTACAGCAGTCTTATATGTATGAGCGCTTATTGTCATTGGTTTGGGGTAACAAAGGGCTTTATTGGGCAAACTTATGATAGTCATATCGTCGGAAAGGAATGCGTATCCATTTTTTATAAGCTTCAAAACAGTAGTGGTTTTTCCTGTATCGGGTGGTGCAGACAGGAGTAACCCGTGTCCCCTAAAATCGACACAAGCAGAATGAAGGAGTACATAACCTTTAGAAATCATTATGAATCTCAAAATCGGTTCTACTAAGTTAACATACAGTACATTCTTAGATCTAGAAATTAGGTTATTCACATTGATTTCAATAATGTCTGAAAAGTCAATGGAAAATTTTGCCCCAAATGATCCAAAATGTTCAGAGTAGACTAGATATTTGTGATCCCATGGCTTAGGCCTAATAATTCGCCTTCTCGTTGCAAATTGGCCCGGAACTGCGTCAGAAATTCTAACCGATACATCAGGATTGACAAGAGAATCACACGCAAAATATTCCAGTTCATATAGCTGTATTTCCGACTGAATTTTGACGATGCCATGAATGTTGTAGTAATGCAATTATTCTAACTTGATTTGCATTAAATTTAAACCATATCTTAGACTGACTACTAATAATTGGTACATATTGAATTTACTGCACACCTGCTAGTGCGCTATTTATTTGATATTTTAACGTGGCAGTGTTATTCATAGATTTTAGAATAGTTCTTCATTGGACTACTAACATTGATTATTGTAGACTGTTATTATTTATTTTACAGAAATAATTCTATATTTGACATTTTCAGGTGTATCGTATAGTATAAAAGATGCTTTTCTATAAATGCGGAATAAACGCAATGGTTACATGAACCGACAGCTTTATCTGAATCAAATCGTACCATTGAAACTTTTTTTAGTATCAGTTTTGGAAGCCACGTCGAACCTTAGGAAAAATGAGTCAGTTTCGATTTTACACGAATGCAGTTTAGGTACAAATGAAAATAGACTGCTGCACGTGGAGTA
The DNA here is from genome assembly GCA_044870745.1 of Nitrososphaeraceae archaeon. GTDB lineage: Archaea > Thermoproteota > Nitrososphaeria > Nitrososphaerales > Nitrososphaeraceae > TA-21. The sequence goes on from JBIOZE010000132.1 coordinate 15,380, forward strand.
CAGGAGAAACGGTAGGTTAAAAACTAGCAGTGTTTTATGTACAGCTATCGCCCATTATGTTTTCTATATACGTATCAAGCTACATATTGCATCTATACAATTTGCATTGATTCTCTCGGGTGGGCAGGGATAACTAGACTATATTGTTTCATGTTGAGGAAAATGTTCATTATGGATCTGCCAAATCGAAAGGTATTGTTAATACTATTAAAGGGAAATAAATTTTCAATGAAGCCATGGCAATATTCTAATATGCGAAATGCACAGAAGAAATTGGTGGAGCAATGAACAAAATTATGGCTCATCAAGATGGATTCAAAGAGTGAGGATCTATGAATCTTCTAAAAGAGAAATCGAAGCCAGAATTAGCTAAGAGGAAAGTTTTTGTAAGATTCCTAATGCTTGCAGCTATAGGTTGCGTCCTTGCTGCGAAAGTATATTTCATGATTTATGTTGTGGACCTAACCATAGGCATTTACAGTTTCTTAACTAGTTTTGTCTTATTTAATATCATACTTCTGTCTTACTTTAGGTACAAGGACCCGTATATTGAGGTCATCGATATTGATATTTCTAGAAATCCACCACTAGTTACGATTGTAGTACCTGTCAAAAACGAAGAAGAGAATATTAGAAACTGTGTTAGCTCCTGCCTAAATCAGACATATGAAAAGAAAGAAATCATAATAGTCAACGATGGGAGTAATGACAAGACTGGGGAAATACTAGATCAAATGCACAGGGAACACAATTCGAAGAATTTCCACATTCTACATCTTTCGAAAAGTGTGGGAAAAAAGCAAGCTGTGGAAGCAGCAAGCGAAATTGCGCAGGGTGACATTTATGCCTTCATGGATAGTGATTGCGACATGGCACTTGATGCGGTCGAGAAAGCAGTAAAAGTATTTTACTCTGACAGGACACTAGGTGCTTTAACTACACACGGCCGTGTGCGAGGAGCCCATCAAGGCAATATTTATCAGAAATTCCAAGATGTTTATATTGATGGGTCTTGCAGGGCCATAAAAGGAGCAGAAAGTAGTTTTGGTTCAGTTACGTGTTGCTCTGGATCCTTAAGCTTTTACCGTAGAGTCGCGATTCAAGATTTCATACATCAGTGGGCCCATGATCGGTTCTTGGGTACGGAATTCAAATTCTGCACAGATAGAAGAATGACAGCCTATGTGTTAGGAAGCCCCGTTCAGTCAAATACTAAGGATGTTGACGCTATGAATGAGAGTATTAAGTACCCTTCAATTTTCGCAACAGGAGCTGATGAGATAGAAAATATGAAGAATTCGCCTGATCCTGATTTTGAACCATCCAAGTCATCGAAAGTCTATTGGAATGTAAAATATAGTATGAGTATAAGGGTAAACGTAGGCGTGCCTACAACGTTACCTGCCTTGATAAGACAACAAATAAGATGGAAGAAAAGTTTTATCCGAAGTTTATTTTCTACTGGAGGGATTTATTGGAAACGACCATTTTTAATTTCATTATTGTATTACATTCAGACCGCTATGAGATTTGTTCGACCCTATATTGTGTTTTACAGCATAGTTTTTTTGCCCTTGAGGGGAGATATCATTTCATTGGTTTATTGGATATCTGGAATTATGTTTACTGGAATGATATACGCAGTAGACTTTAGATTGCGCAATCCCGGCGACAAATTATGGTTATATAGACCACTTTTTACATTTATAACGACATTTATTTACACTTGGTTCTTGATATATGCAGCATTTACTTTACGAAATAGGAGTTGGAGATGAGGACTACGCTTTATTCGGAGTTACCGCTGCCTTAGAGCGTAGATTATTTCTGGTGAAGTAATGATGGTCCATCTTGATGCGATTGTAGTCGCTGTAGCAATGATTATAGGATTTAGTGTAATCATGATGAAATTCACTGGCTTTTGGCCCTGCAGGATTGCAGAAATATTGCACATTGGCAACGTGTCATGCGATAAAACCTTTGCAGAAAATATGAAATCTATTGAGACTTTGATTCGGAACTCAACAAATTCTCATTTCGGATCACAATTTCTTCATAGTATCTTATTACGGTAACTTCAGAAAACTGTGGTATATCTGGCTCTTTTCCTTCAGCAATATCCAAAATCAAACTTGGGATATTTACACCAGCAAGGGTAGTAAATATCGTTCCTCCTCCAAGCCTAGGATTAATTTCGACAATTTTGAGAATACCCTCACGTGATTCCTTCATTTGAATACAACATGGCCCGCTAATTTTCAAGTAACTAGCAATTGCCTTGCAAATATCTTCGATCCTTTGGTCATGCACAATTCTTCCTTTGGTGGATATACCAGCTTTTGTTTGCAACCGAATACGTGGTACAGCCACCAACGGTTCCTGCTTGAGGTTTGAAAGTACATCAATCGTGTATTCAGTTCCTGGCAGGAATTCTTGAAATACAAGATCATCATATCTTGAGACAACGTACCTCAATTCTTTGTCATCACTAATCTTTAGTATATCTCTGCTACCCTTGCCGTATCTAGGTTTAGCAATTACAGGAAATTCTTGTATTCGATTCTGATCAATTGTGGTAAATGGCAGATCAAATTTGCCAGAAAGAACCTTGTAAGTCATCAACTTATCACGGCAAATCTGCAATGTCTTACTATCACTTACGACAGCTACCACTCCTATTTTCAACAATTTTTCTTTCATGAGACTATATGGGTAAATGTCATATCCTGATGATGGCATTAATACTGAGATCTTATGTTTCAAGATTATTTTCATTAAACGGTCCAAAAAGAGATCATCATCGGCTTCAGGTATTATTTCACTGGAGTCAGACATAAAAAAACCGGCTGATATTGGGCTCGAATCAGAAGCCACAATTTTGCCAGGGAAGTTGGCCAACCGCAATGACTTAATCGTATTGATTCCAGCCGGGCCATCCGCTCCGGGAACTAAAACTATCATTATTCCATTTTTGTCCAAAGAATTTATTCGTAACCTGGGTCATACGCTAGACTACTGTTTATAAAGATTTTTTATTATACCTAGAAAAATTTCTAGGGGTTTTCAAATATTCATTCTCCTTGGTTTTCACTAATTCAATAATATACAAGTACAATGTAATGGAAGGTCGTTGATTATGATTCATTTTTACTATTATCGATATATAGGTGGATAACATGAATAGATTTCAATGTTAAATGTAAAAGAGGATTATCATGTTCATACCAATTATAATGATCACAGTCCTAGTAACCTTTCAGTACGAAATATAGTTGAGGTTGCGGAGCACCGAGGATTAACTGCCATAGCATTAACTGAGCATGTAAGAAAATCTTCAACATGGATCCCACAATATCTTGAAGAAATAGATAAGACGAGAGCCACTAATCCTAAGGTGAAGATTATAACAGGCTTCGAGGCAAAAATTTTGGAGGACGGTGCTATAGATTTTCCTGAAGAATACTCGGATCACTTCGTTATTGCAAGCTTTCATACGAAATATGAAAACAAGAGTAAGTGGATTCATGCACTTGAAACTGCAATCCAATGTCCCAATGTCAACGTAATAGGACACTTAGCACCTGAACAGTCATTCAATCTTGACGATAGCGAATTAGATGAATTAGCACTCTTAGTTTGTAAATATGGCCGGACAGTTGAGCTTAATGCTAAATACAAACGACCTCCTCTAGATTGGTTACGCATATTCAGAAAACGAAATGTTCCATTACATCTTGGGAGTGATGCTCACAAACTTGAAGACATAGGTAATTTTGAATCAATTCGCAATTTAATTGCATTTATCGATGGAACAACCTCGCGAGAGAATTAGCAAGATAGGCAAGACAAAATTGCCTGATCAAGCATCTCAATTTCTTACTAGAAGTTTATATAGGGCACAATTCTAGTCCTTGTTGATCGCTTCGACTTACTTAGGTATGAATACACATCAAGGTATTGAATATATTTTTTCGGACTACCAAAAACTTGATGATCCCACGATTAATGATTTTATCTCTGGCATCCCATCCAAATTGAGCCAAGCCTGTACCGATATTCTAAATTCGTTCTCATCAGAAAGCACGAAAATAAGATGTAGGGCAATACTCAAAACTCAGATAAGTAAATTTCACAAAGAAACAGGGACACTAACTGCACCGGTCAATAATTCTATTCGTTTAGTGGACCTTAAAGATACAAAAATATTGATAGCGATTCATCAGCCCAATCTCTTTGCCTATGGAGGAGTATTCAAGAAAATAATTTTACTCCACGCACTCAAATCTTATATTCTCAAAATTGACCCTAATCAGAATATTATCTCGGTATTTCTCATTATTAACCATGATTTCATGGGCGACTTTTGGACTCGAGTGGCAGAATTGCCTAACATTAAGAGTTCTGATGGGATACTTGAATTGAGATATGGAGTAACCCCACGCGATCGATGGAAAATGACATCTAATAGTCCCCCACCAAGTAACGCTGTAGTTGAGAAATGGGAAAAACAAGTTGTCAATTGGATAAAGAATTGTTCACTCTCACAAAGTCAAGATAAGGAAAAGTTCATTGACAATTTCAGAGACTTTTGGAAACTTGTAAAGTATTCAAGATCCCGCGCAGGATCATACGCTGACTTTAACTCCTTTTTGATGTCTTTAGTTGCTAATAAGATATGGAACTATGACACATTATTCGTGAACCTTACCGATTTAGCTGCGGCATTCGAGGAGGGCTACAAATTCCTAATCTCTAATAATATGCTCCTTGCATCAACATTGAAAGATTGTGAAAGAACTTTTGATCAATACGGGGTCCGAAAGGGTTTTAGTTCCAATTCTTATCTATATGCACCCATTTGGTTACATTGCAAATGTGGAAGCAAGGCCCCCTCTACTCTTCTACTCAGGTCTGGCGAGATTATTGGAACCGGAAATTGTATGGCTTGCAAGAATGACATATTATTCAATTTCGGTAACCCGACTGATCCAAATATTGATTTAAGTATTATTTCTAATATTTCTCCTCGCGCTATTCCCATTTTGTTGTTACTATCTAGGGAGCTAAACTCCTCTTGTTATGTTACTGGTACTGGTGGTAGCTTGAGATACACACTTGTTGCAAGCAAAGTGTTTAAGGCATTAAATATTAACCCCCCTGTTTCAATATTATGGCCGTCCTACGACAATTACCTGGGAATTGGACAAAAAGAAGCTTTACACTACTCTAGATATTCGACCGTACGAGAAATGAAAATTTACCTTGAGGAATTGTACAGGAGTGTAGAAGAAGAACGATCGGTAATACTCCCATTAATAAAAAAGAGGAGCAGCTTGATAGATAAAAATTTGCCCATTGATTCACTATTGAATAAGATATTTCTAATCAAAGAGCATCAGAGACAACTACGCAATTTGATCACGGAGACTAAGAAAGTTATTAGTGCTGTTGAGTTAAAACCATGCATAATAGATTATGTCGTTAATTTTGGTTTAAAGGAAGTAGAACTTATCTGGCAATCTGCCCTGCACAAAAATGATGATTTATTTTCCCCAGTATCTTTTCCAGCCCAAACAGCTTAAATTTAAAACCTCAGAAGGAATGCTTGTCATTTCTTGAAGAGAACAAATGTTTTAGTTACGGGCGTAGGAGGTATAGTAGGGCAAGCAATAGTAAAGTGCCTGAAGATGGCAAACGCAAAAAGGCAGCGATCTCTACATTACAATATAATTGGAGTTGATGCATCATCCTTATCGGCTGGTCTTTATCTAGTCGATAAAGGAGCAATAGTTCCTAAGGCCCGGGATCCAGAATTTATTCGATCAATTTCGGCCTTGATAAAAAGGTTTAATGTTAAGGCAGTTTTTATTGGAACTGATCTCGAACTCAACATTATCAGCAAAAACAAAATTGCTATCGAAGAGAATACCGGAGCCAAGATACTGGTTAGTCCGACGAAGGCTATTGAGATTGCACGTGATAAGTGGAATACTTTCAAATTCCTGAAAAATAAGGGCTTTGCATGCCCAGACTCGTCACTTCCTCGCAATCTGAAGAAATTTATCAATACTCATGATTTTCCGCTCGTGGTAAAGCCACGCGAAGGATTTGGGTCGGTTGAATTTCATATTTCAAATAACATTAGTGAACTCGAACAATCTATAAATAATATCGAAAGAGTTGGATGGCAACCCATTATCCAAGAATATTTAGGTCCTAACGACGAATTTACAACCGGTGTTTGTGTAGATAATTTAGGAAAACAGGTAATGTCCTCAATCTCAATTAAGAAATTCTTGAAAAATGGACAAACGTATAAGGCGTTCATTGACGATTTTACCGAGGTGAGAATTCTATCTGAGAGAATTGCCTTAGCATTAGGTGTGAAAGGAGCCGTAAATATTCAATCAAAGATTTCTGACGGGATAAACAAAGTTTTTGAAATAAACCCTCGTTTATCTGCAACTTGTGCTATGCGAGCAGCCGCTGGTATAAATGAGCCGGATTTGCTTTTCAGAAATATTGCATTAGGTGAATTTATTAAAATATATGAATACAAAAAATTAGTTTGTATGCGATATTGGCATGAGATCGCCATAGAAAAAGAAAAATATCAAAAAAATTTAAAAGATTGGAACGTCAGAACCGATTGGCTAAAGTTTCAGACAGATTCGCATATCCCTTAACGTCTAGTCACATTTTCAAGGTGAGATATTGCTGTATCACAGCCCACTTTAGCCATCTTGTGAATCAAATCCCTAAAAAGTCCAGGACCTCATGAAATTTCTCGATTATATGATATTGTGGTTTGTGATCTTAAATCTAAATAATAGCCGACTTCAGCTATCTAAATTAATCATGGATAATTGCCATACAATATTCAAAACTTCATAGTCTCATGTGGGATATTTCGATTTTTTATTATTATTAATCATGTGACTAAAAAGTGCATAATTAGAGCATAATTTTTAATAGGCAATCGACAAACTTTCAGGAGATTCTCATATAATATGTCCCGAACAGTAATAATCGATTGTCAGATTGCCGGAATATCTGGGGATATGATGCTGAGTGCTTTAATAGACTTGGGAGCTGAAAGGAAAAAAGTAATAGAAGGCATCTACTCATGTGCTAATCATATTGACGGATGTAGAATCAATTCCGTTCAATTCGTAAAGAGTAAATTGAATGGAATCGCATGCACCTGTTTTTTATTTGATTACAAGGAAGGACATCATTCACTTTCGGGTTCAGCCCTCTATCAAAAAGCAGTTGATTGTTGCGATTCCTTGGATCTAGTTTCTCAGCCAAGAGCTTTTGTGCTCAACTCATTCAAATCACTCATATCTGCTGAATCAAGAGTGCACGGGGTGGATTTTGATAACGTTAAATTACATGAGACTGCAAGTATAGACACTCTCGCTGATATAATCGGTACTGCATTGGCAATGATTGATCTAGATCTATATAATTGCAAAATTTATTCAACAGGCGTAGCAGTTGGTAGTGGAGTTGTTAAGTTTTCACACGGTATAGTACCAAACCCTGGTAATGCCATTTTGGAAATATTTAGAGGTCGCGAATTCACTCTGATTTCTGGATACCTAGAAGGTGAACTTACCACTCCAACTGGTGCAGCCATGCTCGTGAATCTTTCATCTCATTCCGTCTCATCATATCCTACCTTGATTCCTGACAAGATAGGATATGGTGGAGGGACTAAACGAAAACAAAGTACACCCAATGTCGTACGTATTTTGTTAGGACACAACACATTGTACAAAGTCTATGATTCCGATTCTGTTTACGAAATTGAAACAAATGTAGATGACCTGGATGGAGAAACTGTAGGTAATGTTATAGATACACTGTATCAGAATGGAGCCAAGGATGTCATTTTGCTCCAAGGTATAACGAAGAAGAATAGGCCGGCCATTATAATAAAAATACTTTCAGATAAATCGCACTTGGAATCGGTAATTAATAATCTCTTTTCTGAGACTGGTACCCTTGGCATCAGAGTACGCGAAACAAATAGACTTATCGTAAAGAGATCAATTTGCTCTATGACAATAACTGTCAATGAAGAGATATTCAATGTCCGTGTTAAGATATCGAAGGATCAAGATGGGAACATCAATTATCTAAAACCTGAATTCGAAGATTTAAAATATATCTCGCAAAAACTTGGGATACCGTTTAAGCAATCTGCAATAATGGTTCAAAGAGAGATAGATGAGAATATCAAGGATCAAGTGTTTTGAAGATATGGTGTGCGAAAAAGAAGATTTTGTCAGAATTGTAAACTGGTTTGCTGACAAAAAGGACAGAGCGTTAGTAGCTTTATCTGGGGGGGTAGATAGTGCCGTTGTCGCATTGGCGGCGAAGAAGTCGTTAGGAAATAATGCATTGGCTGCTACGGCAGATTATGATACATTGTCTAAAGAGGAACTAAGCTCAGCGAAAAAAATAGCGCAAGAGATTGGTATTGGTCATATTGTGATTAAGTACAATCAACTGGAAAACCAAAATTTTGTAAGAAACGATAACTTGCGATGCTATCATTGTCGTAGCGAACTTGCATCTTACTTGGTCTCTGAGGCCTCTCGTAGAGATATTCAATTGATAGTTGATGGTACCAACCTCGATGATCTAAGTGACTACCGTCCCGGTATCAAGGCTATGCGAGAACTTGGAATAAGGAGTCCTCTTGTAGAGCTGGGCATGGATAAACAATCCGTAAGAGCCATCGCAAAGTTTCAAGAACTATCTGTGTATAACAAACCATCTAATTCTTGTCTGGCCTCAAGAATACCCCATGGCATTAGCGTTACAGAGAATAGAATTAGTCGGATTGAAATAGCTGAACTATTTGTAAAATCTCTTTTTTCACTAAAAAGAGTTCGCGTAAGAGATCACGCAGATTTGGCTCGAATAGAAGTAGGTGAACGTGAAATCCCAATATTATTTGACATTCGCAAACTTGAGCTATTAAATTCCAGATTGAAAGGTTTGGGTTTCACCCATGTGACAATTGATATTGGAGGATACCGTGGTCATGATTATTTTGTTGAAGGTTAATGCTTGTTAGAGATATTAAATCTACCGATAAGTTAATTTAATCTTCAATTTAATTCCGAAGGATAATTTTAGAAACCAAATATTATAATTTAGGAACTGTCCATATATTCCTATGTCTCATAAAGATCCTAAGGACCTTCCAATAACTGGGAACACTGCACCTGAGTTTGAACTTCCAGACACCGACATGCAAATGCGAAAGTTAAGTCAATTAAGAGGAACAAAAACTGTTTTAGCTTTTTTCCCAGCAGCGGAATCTCCAGTATGCACTAGTGAAATGTGTAAGTTTAGAGATTCATTGCCAGACCTTCAAGCTATTGGTGCTAACGTGATAGGGATTTCAGTAGATGGCCCTTTCGCCAATAAAATTTTCTCGAATAATCGTAATCTTAATTTCCCGTTACTGAGTGATTATAAGCGCGAAGCCATATCTGAGTACGGAATAGTTATGAAGGATCTCGGTCCACTAAAGGATTACTATGCAGCTAAAAGATCAATATTCGTTCTTGACAGGGAAGGGAATATAAGATATCGCTGGGTTTCCGACAATCCATTGATCGAGCCAGATTACGAACTAATTAAAACCGAGCTGAACAAGATTTGAACTTTTATCTGGAATTGACTGCAGGTGATTTACATCCGGACAGTTCTTTTAACGGACGCCAGTTATCATTCAATAATTGCCACAATATCATTTCTTGAAACTGTAGCACCTTCCTTAACTCGAATTTCTTTTATCTTGCCGTCCTTGTGTGCTTTAATTGCAACTTGCATTTTCATTGACTCCAAAACAGCAACAGAATCACCCTTCTTTACCTCACTTCCGATTGTTGCAATTACTGAGACAACTCGTCCAGGTATTTGACTGCTAAGTCGATTTTCTCCAGATCCCTTATCGCCGAGTAACAATGACTTACCTAAAATCTCTGCAAGGTTTGTATGCTTCTTTATGGTGACGGGCTGTCCGTCTATCAAAAGCTTGACGTGTGAACTTAGAGACTCCTCAATCTTGCTGCTATGGAATTTATTATCCAAAATGAAGTCAAAATGAGTCGCGTCCAAACTGACAATACTTAATTTTCGCTTTTTTCCATTAATCGAAACGGTAAACGTACCATTCTGTTGTGTGGTAACTAGTGATGCAGATATAGTCTGATTCGAATTTTCAATATTGTATTCCAATCCTACAGCTCCACCGTCCTATTCCAGGCTGGTAACCGTGTAGAAACATAACGATTTGTTTCTCCTCCAGGCTTACTTTCTCTAAGAAACTCAGTCTGGATCAATGCGGCTGCTACGGAAGAATCTGCTAGTTTAGCAATCTTCTTTCTTCCATCTTCTTCCATCTTCTTTATCAAGTCGAACTTTTCTAAATATTCTGTTGAAATATTACCTTTAATAAAATTCTCTTCATCCATTATGGTCTTATAAAGCGGAAGCGTAGTACTAATTCCTTCAATTACGAATTCATCGATAGCTCCAAGCATCCTCATCCTAGCTTCATTGAAATCTTGACCCCAAACAATGAGCTTGGCAACAAGTGAATCATAGTATCCTGATACTGTACATCCTGGGTAAAGATATGTATCGACTCTAACCCCAGGGCCATAGGGTAAATTACAATCCGGTACAAGTCCTACAGAAGGAGCAAAATCATGGTATGGGTCCTCTGCGTTTATTCTACCTTCAATCGAAGCTCCATGCAATTGTAATTCATCCTGTTTGAAAGGTATTTGCTCACCAGATGCTATCTTGATCTGAAGTTTTACTAGGTCGATACCAGTCACCATCTCCGTAACAGGGTGTTCTACTTGTAGCCGTGAATTAATCTCTATAAAGTAGAAATTTCCTTCAGAATCCCTGAGAAATTCAGCCGTTCCTGCATTACGATAGTCCACCGCGACGGCTGCTTTAACGGCCAGGTCTCCAATTCTACTCCGGGTCTCCCTATCCATCACAGGAGAAGGAGCCATCTCAATTAGTTTTTGATGCCTTCTCTGTATTGAACACTCCCTTTCAAACAAATGAAGCGAGTTTCCATAGGTATCCCTTACCAGTTGAAATTCTATATGTCTTATTCCTTGCAGAAACTTTTCAACGTACAAACCCGATTTTCCAAACGCGGCACGAGATTCGGCGGATGCTATTTCAAATTCTTCTCTCAATTGTTCATCATTATTTGCAAATCTAATTCCTCTTCCCCCACCGCCATAAGCGGATTTCAATAGAACTGGGTACCCCGCATCTCTTGCAATCTCTATTGCCTTATCGACCTCTTCAATTATCCCTAAACTTCCAGGTACTGTTGGGACACCAGTTTCTTTCATTATTTCCTTGCACTTCATCTTGTCACCAGTTAATTCCATGCAAACACTTCCCGGCCCTATGAAAATGATATTATTTTTTTCACATTTCTCCGCAAATTCGGAGTTTTCTGACAGAAAACCATATCCAGGATGTATAGCATCTGCACCAACACTCGATGCGACTTCTATAATTTTATTCATATCTAGATAACTTTTCACCGCCTGTGAAGCACCTATATGATACGCAGCATCTGCCTTTTTTACGTGGACCGAACGAGTGTCCTCGTCGGAATATACCGCAATAGATCTTATTCCCATCTCTCTACAAGCTCTTATTACTCGTAGGGCGATTTCTCCTCTATTCGCAATTAACACACTGGAAATTTTTCTAGTCAACAATCGATCGCCTCTCAAAGATTAATGTTACCATGTTTTTTCCACGGCCGCGATTCTCTCTTGTTAGATAGAATCTCCAGAGCCCTAATAATCATCGCTCTGGTTTCCATAGGATCAATCACCAAATCTATTATTCCTTTTTCTGCTGCTATATAGGGATTAGCAAATTTGTCCCGATATTCTTTTGCCAACTTTTTCTTTGTTGCAATTGCATTAGCAGAATTCTTTAGATCCTTTCGATACAATATCGTGATCGCTGCCTCTGGCCCAAGCACTGCAATCTCTGCAGATGGCCAGGCATAATTCATGTCTGCCTTCAGATTCTTACTACCCATTGCGATATAAGCACCCCCGTACGCCTTTCCAATAATGCAAGTTACCTTTGGAATTGTTGCTTCACAATACGCATAAAGCAATTTACTTCCGTGCCTTATAATCCCGTTATGTTCCTGATCTGTCCCTGGCAGATAACCTGGAGTATCTACTAGAGTAACTATAGGAATGTTAAACGAATCACAAAACCTTATGAAACGCGCCGCCTTATTCGATGAGTTAATATCCAATGCCCCAGCTAAATATAGAGGCTGATTTGCAACTATCCCTATTACTCTTCCATTCATTCTTGAAAAACCAACAATTAAGTTTTCAGCAAAATTTTCATGTACTTCGAAGAAATCTTTATCATCAACTATCAGTTTAATGATATCTTTCATATCGTACTGTTCGTATGGATTTTCCGGAAGTAATTCAAGCAGGCCCTTTTCTATTCGATTAGGTTCATCCGAAGTCTCAATGATGCCAGGTAATTGACTGTTATTCTGTGGTAAATACGATAGTAATTTCCTAATTTTGTCCATGCAATCATACTCGTTAGCTGCTATAAAATGAGCAACTCCTGATTTTGTAGCATGAGTCCGTGCACCGCCAAGTTCTTCAAATGACACTTCCTGACTCAATACTTCCTTAACTACTTCTGGCCCAGTGACGAACATTTGTCCTATGTTCTCCACCATAATAACAAAATCAGTCATGGCCGGAGAATATACAGCACCTCCAGCACAAGGTCCGATACTCGCGGTGATTTGTGGAATGACTCCAGAAGCCATGGTATTTCTAAAAAATATGTCACCGTAGCCATCTAGACTCATGACACCTTCCTGGATCCTGGCTCCTCCAGAATCAAGAATTCCTATGATTGGTGCACCAACTTTCAAAGCATGATCCATAATCTTTACAATTTTTTTTCCTGCCATCTCTCCTAATGAACCACCCAGGATCGTGAAATCATAAGCATATACGAAAACCTGTCTGCCACTAATAGTTCCGAAACCGATAATTACACCATCCCCATAGTACTTCTTAATTTCCGTATCAGATACCCTGTGCATGACATACTTATCAATCTCGACGAATGTGCCGCTATCTAATAATAAATCGATCCTTTCCCTTCCAGTCAATTTTCCTTTTGAATGCTGCGCTGCAACCCTATCACTTCCCCCTCCTGACTCGGCAGAATTCTTCATCTCATAAAGGCGCTTTAGATCCTCATCATGCATAGTAAATTCTAAAAAATATAGATATATAAACTGATTATGAGCCAATAGTGGCTCCCTAGCTCTAGAAGAACTTGTTCTTCAGGGGAGATGGTTCAATTTTAATACCCATTTTTTGCATTCGGGCGTGGCAAGTAGCAATAGCCTTGATTGCGACATAATTTAATTCGGATTTAAGATATTACTAATTCTATGTCTTTTTTTTGCCATTGCCTGAGGCATGACTATTTCAAGAAGTTGATAGAATTTTCTAGAAGAGTTGAAATCCTCGTGATTTTCCTTTGCTAACCCGTGAAGCTTATTAGGCTATATTTCCTTCCGAACAGCTAAGAGATTACGATGACTTTTTATATGATTTGGGAATTCCTCACTTATCGATATCAGTATAGGCAATTGCCGAATAAATCAAGTGTCATTTCCAATAGAGTATGCCATGATTCTATCTGATTTCTCCTCTACTGGTCGATGCTCTATTAACTTCCCTGTCCAATGCCGCAGCTGATTTATCATCAAGAAACGAATTCATAATGCAGAGTTCAGATTCAAAAGTTCTTCCAAGAACGTGCAACATAAAAGGAAGAACTGACGACCCAAATTTACTTTTGGATGTATGGAAGTCTTCTGCCAGTATTTGCAAAATATTTCTCAATCCTATACCTCGCATGAGATAATTTCCCATCTGTTGAAACCCGACGCTATAGCGTTTATACTGTAATTGCTTCAGTCGTGTGTGAGGAAAAATCGCAAATGTTATGAGAGACGATAAGTATTTTAAAATTCTCCAGTTCCTTTTTTCCAAAGATCTACCTAATAATGCGTCAATCTTCGAAAGTTCATCCAATACTGTTGCCATGGCTTTCGTATCCATATGTGAAGTAACAATGCTAGAAAACAATCCGTACATGAGATCTCTTCTTCGATCCTCTGGTGAAATCCCAAAGCGGGCATGGCGAAAAACAGCGTTAGAGTTCAAAATCAAATCATTTGCATGTTCAGGATCAGTGCTAGAAAAAAATCCATCTATAGCGTCCTCGATATCAATGTTGAGATGACTGTCTCTGAAGGCTGAATAACCTGAAATCCAAGCCTGTGTATCATTTAACATCTTGCGAATATCCCCCGCGCTCATTCTAACTATGGAAAATTTCTCACCAGGAGACAGCTGGCAATTTTTCTTGTTTAAAATTTGATTCAAGTACAACAAGCTTAGGCGAGGTGGTATACTTCGAAATGATATAACTTTGCAAACTTTGGATAAGGTTCTAGTAATTTGGTTCATTTCGTTTGCGGCCAAAATTACAGGTACGTTTGATTCTTTAATTGCGGTTGATAGAAACTCGATTGCTCCTAAATCATCCCGTGCCGATAATCCGTCCACCTCATCCAAGAAGAGAAGAAATTGTTTTCCCATCAAGCTATAATTCTCTAGAAGGGGAATTATCCTCTCGGAAAGTACTATTTTATTTCGTTTATCGCTTGCATTTAGCTCGATCAAGTCTGTACTGAATTGTATCGAAAGTGTTTGGACCAATGATGTCTTCCCAACCCCTGGGGGGCCAACTAACAATAGTGGTTTGGTTCCCCTAATCCATCCTTTGAACCATGCTATTATTTCTTTACGGGATTTTTCATTTCCGACAAAGTACTCCACTTTAGGCGGATGTTCGATTGTCCACAATGTAGCATGCCAAGAGGGGTTTTATCAAATCATCTTATTCTCTAATATTCAATGAAAGGTTTTTCTGAAAATAAGGAAATAATTCTCTACGCTTCATTTCATTAAACCAATATTGATTATAGTGGTTCACCGTAAGAAATAGAAATTCCAAGAAAGGTCTAATCTCTAAGTTATGTGGTAACATTTCTAGGGCAATCTTTGCCTCATCAAGGTAAATTTCCCCCTTCTTCAAGGTAAGTTCAAAAGCTCTTTCCACATCTTTCGTTATGAAGGCGTAGTACAGTGGCCATGAAGGTACCTTAATTGAACCATTCTTAATAGCATCTTCCATTTCGTTTCCGCAGCCTGTGGCTTCCGCAGCTTTGGCCATCCCAAGATGAAATATGTCGTTCAAAGGATTCAAATTTAAAGCCATGTTCCTGCCTGCGGTTCCCATTACCGCTCTATATTTCTTGTAGCAGCCGATCATATTTTCGTCGCTGATCGATTCAGGTTTTGTTTTCAATCGATAATCGATATACTGCCCAATTCTTGCATCCTTAAACCCATCTTCGAACGCCTTCAAAACTGCATCTCCCCCGACCGAAATCTTTTGTCTAGCAATTTCAAGAATATATGGGTTCATGAGTTTATAGTCTTCGAGATACTCCTTGTCTTCATCGTTATCAAGAATTCTGTCCATTGGCTCGCTAAGGTCAATCGCAATAACATGGCCATCGATTAGAGAATTTTTGATATCCTTTGGAATATTTTCTTTGTAATAATCAGATGATGCCTCAAACAAGGCGTTTAATACTGGAAAAGTCATTTTTACGAAATTGGAATTTAGAATTCTTTGAACTCTATCAGCTAAAATCTCTGGTTTAGATAACCTAGATCTAACTGATTGGATTTTCGATTCTTCTAATGAAAGTTCAGGCGATCCTACTTCCTCAATGAATTTCTTCATCGTAGAGCTTGGGTTAGAATCAGATATGATTTGTTCATGCAGAGATAATAAAAATCTCTTTGTGAATTCCGGAAATTCCTTTTCTGCATTCGCTTTATGTTTACTAAATTGTTTGTAACCCTTCTCCTGAAGTAAAATCTGTTTCATGATTAGCTTACCTGACTTTGTGCTCATTAACGCTACTTTTGAAAAAGTTACTTCGTCCTTCGTACTCATTTACAGACCATTCAGGGTACTCCCTTGTTATTTAACTTTCAGATTCTCGACTTTCACTTTTCGACAGATACGTATCTAACTCTTCATTAGTTTAAAAGTGAAACCTGACTCTGAGGAATAACTATCTCTAATATGTGATGAAAATTGATTTTTTTCTCTGCATACAAGCAATTCTGATACTTCGTGCGTTCAATGAAGTTTGCACGTAATTACAACGTTAATTTTAGCAAATCAAGCAGTCAAGTTGCCTATCTTGATGACATGGCTATCCTTTCTTGCTCATTCCGTTTCTTTATCGCATGGCTCTCCATCGAATTATTGGCAGCAAGAATTATTTCTTTTCCTAGAACCTCTTCCATTGTTTGGACATTTGAATAAGTGGCCTCCCTGACTCCTTCTGCTATAAATCTCAAAGCAAGATCCACTCGTCGCATCGGGGCCACATCGACCGAAACATGATAAACTACTCCACCATAAACAATTCTTGTTGTATCTTCATTTGGAGCAGCATTTTCAACCGCCTTAACAAGCAATTCGATTGGATTTTTTCCTGTTTCTGCATTGATCAATTCAAATGCCGTCTGAACAATCTTGAAAATTCTTGCCTTTTTTCCGCCCATTCTCCCAGTATTCTTTGCATATTTCTTGCCAAACCGCATAAGTTTGTTAACTAATCTTTCCACAAGATGAACTTCGGCTTTTCGTAATCTATGGTGCTCGTGTCTTCCGAACGTCATAGGAATTACATTTGGAGAGAGAGAAATGACCCGTTGTAATCCTAAATCGTTCACCTCTATTTTTCGTGAATCCCACTTATTGAACAATAGCATATTGTTATACTCTTTACTACTCAATGCACTATCTCCTTGGCTTTTCTTTTCTGCCGTAAACTAGTTCCTTTAATGAAACATCATTTACCTTAAACACTTGCCATCTGACCCCTGGAATATCTCCCATAGCTCCCCCCATTGAGCCTCCAATGCCCTCCAATATTACCTCATCATGTTCATCTACAAAGTTCAGGGCACCGTCTCGTGGTAGAAAGGCCGTTATTGATTTTCCATTCTTGATAAGCTGGACTCTCACGCACTTTCTTACTGCAGAATTAGGTTGCTTGGATTCTATTCCAACTTTTTCCAAAACTATTCCTCGTGCCTGTGGAGCACCCTCAAGCGGATTTGCCTTCCTATCCAGCATTAACATTCTTCTTTTGTAATATTTGTTGGACCATCTTAGTACCTTCCTCCTGGATTTCAAGACTCCTCCTGCGAATAAACCTAATGGTGATTTTGCCAATTATAACATCTCCTCGCTCTTCCCTACTGGAAGTTGTTCCTCGCTCACAATCATCACAGTAGATATCTGGAAATACCGCTTTGCCAGTAAACGTGCTTTTTCAGCGTTTCTCCCTTCTTTTCCAACAACTACTCCCTTCTTTCTTGAATCTACTACAACCAGCGCCTGTTTTGATCCGTCAAATCTGTCATTAATTCTTATTTCATTTATCATTTCTGAATTTAACACGTTGCTTAAAAATGCCGAAGGATCATCAGAATATTCGACAAGCTCGACTTTCCTCGATACCACACTCTGGAGCTGCTTAATTGTGACTCCCCCTTTTCCTATTGCAAGACCCATTTGACCTTTGTTAACCACAAATATAACTCGGTCCATTTTTTCATCTACTATACAATCTCGTGCAACTGCCCCTGTCACATTCTGAAATAGCGACATTAATCGAAGCTCATCTGAGGTAAGTTTGATTTTTTCAGTCATTCGCTATTCACCCCTAAAAAGCTCAGGATTGAACAAAATAATGGCATTGAATGATAATTGATGCTCATAATCCAGTCACATTTAAGTCTTCATAAATCAGGGTTTCCATCTTGATTATAAAAAGTATTAATTCGATATACAATGTATCATCATTACTTGCCAGGGCCAGGATTCAAAATGCTTTGGATATCATTGACATCCCCGATCTTTAATGAAATTGCGCTTACCCTGAACGGTTTATTACATATTCGGCCCAAAGACACCGAACTACCCTCGTAAATCATATAAGGGATTGACGCAGCCGAGGCATCGCTCACTATTTTTGATTTAATGGTTGAAGGTAAGGACTGTGACAAAACAATCAACTTCGATCCTTTCAGTGATTTGAGTACATCCCTAGTTCCGATTTTGCATTTGTTTGCATCCAATGCTTCCTTAATTATCTTTTCTAGACTTTTCATTTTCCCTCACGCTCATATAAAGATCTACCATCCCGGTGCCGACTGGTACAGTAGCCCCAACTATAACGTTTTCAGTCACTCCTCTTAGTGATTCTACCTGTCCTTCCAAAGATGCCTTGGCAATTGTCGGGACTGTTATTTCGAACGCAGCCCGAGCAAGAACCGAAGTTTTGGTACCGGCAATTCCATGCCTTCCAATTTGTTGCAGGTATCCTTTGGAAGTCATAAGATCGGCTACCAGCATAATGTGTCGTATATCTACTTCAAGACCTTGTTCCTCGAGGGTATTAGTAATTTCCTTTACGAGAGCGGTACGGGCTGCTTCTATTCCCAATGTCTGCCATATTTCGTACACATTGTTGGTGGTTATTCGCGTAGGTTCTATTCCATCAACTAGGATCACTTTTGAAAGATTTGAGCCCGCAGTTTGAATTACCCATTCATCGTCTTGCTTGACAATGGTTACTCTCTCAATGTCAGGTACACCTCTTACTCGTGCATTCAAGAGTTTATTTTTCAAAGTTAATAGGGTTTGAGCATCGGGTTCGCCTGGGATAGTTATTTTTATACTCTGTTTCTTTTCAATTAACAATACTTCATATTTTTTCTTTGAACCCTTGAATACTTCATAAACATCGTTAATTGAGCACCCTCTCTCGACAAGTTTTGCCTCAGACATGTAAAAAGTCAAAATCCCTGAGTAATCAGTCTCTATTTTATCTACCAAATCACTTACCCTAGTAAAAATTATTTCTCGGGCGACTTCCAATGCTTTTTCTCTTGAGACTTTATGAATATTGTCAAGAAAAATGTCCATCGTGGGGGTTACTGGTTTTTTTCTGGCATCTACTAATTCTATTAGACGAGGCAAACCCAGAGTAACATTTCTTTCTTTAACACCTGCAAAATGAAATGTTCTGAGTGTCATTTGAGTTCCAGGTTCACCTATAGATTGCGCAGTTACCACGCCAACTGCTTCTCCTGGTTCAGCCATTGCTCTTTCAATCAAGTCAATCGCTTTCTTGATTACTTTTTCTGTCCCTTTCCTTGATAGCCTGTTCTGGTAGAATGATGCCAGTAATTTTTCCCTAAGCTTTGCATTCAAGTGTGGGGCATACTTATGTATTAAGTCAGTTGTTTCTAATTCTGAAGATTTCTTCCCTTCATCAACTACGGATTCACTTTCTATTAATCGCAAAATATTCACTGCCTCGCCATGATCACTTTTAGCAGGATCAATTCCGTCCTCACCATACAAATATTGAATCACGTTTCCATGTGGATCTCTCACAGTCTGATCGTATTCAATTTTCATATGTTCTAAGGCATTAATCAACCTCCTTTGCATGTAGCCAGATTGTTGTGTCCTAACGGCAGTATCGACTAAGCCTTCTCTTCCTCCCATGGCATGAAAGAAGAACTCAAGGGGACTTAGCCCATCACGGTAATTGGACTTAACAAATCCTTTTGAGTCAGGATTCGAATCATTAACCTTGAAGTGAGGTAGTGATCGACCCTGGTAACCTTTGTTTATGCGTTTTCCCCTAATTGATTGCTGACCGAGAGCTGCAGTCATCTGCCCTATATTCAAGGTGGATCCTCTGGCGCCAGTAGAGGCCATAATTATGCCCGAATTATTGTCTGGGAATGCTCTGTCGGCTGTCTTGCCAGCTCTATCCCTAGCCCTGGAAAGCTCATTCACAACATAAAGTTCCAAAGCCTCCTCAGGGGACAATCCACGTGTTAGGGGCAAAGAACCGTCGTTGTATTGATTAATTAGCTCGTAAACCTTTTCATATGCTTTTTGGATGACACCATTAATTTCAGTCCTTGTCTCATCTGCAAGCCACAAATCAGAATAACCGTATGAGAAGCCATGCTGTGTAAGGAATGTTTTCAAAACAATAAGTACAGAATCTAAGAATTTTTTAGCTACGTTATTACCATAATCTTTGGCGATCCGATGCAGAACGCTGTCAGGTTCTTCTGCGCCTATGGACGCCTTATCAATAACACCGCTAATTAGCTCCCCGTTTTTGATAACCACATCCTTGCCTTCACCCTTGGATGCCTTGTTCCATTTTGAAGTGACTATAAAATTGAAATCATTTGGGAGAAACAAGGAAAATAATTGTTTGCCTGTGAAATAATGACCATTCTCCTTTATTTTTGCTCGCGGCAAAATGCCTTTGTAACCGCCTATTAGGGCAAGATTTGCAAATTCTTCTTCGGTAAGAAGTGTACTATCTTGGGTAAGGACAAACGCCCCAGTAATAAAATCTCTTATTGCACCTATAATGGGACCACCATACCTCGGAGATATGAGCTGATCCTGAACACGCATTAGCAATGCTGCCTCTGCTCTAGCTTCTTCACTTTGCGGAACATGTAGATTCATTTCATCCCCATCAAAATCAGCATTGTACGGTGGACACACAGCTGGATGTAACCTAAATGTTCTATAAGGCAAGACTCGGACATAGTGAGCCATAATAGACATCCTATGCAATGATGGTTGTCGATTGAAGATTACTATATCTTCATCTCTCAGATGACGTTCAACAACATATCCGCTAGATAATGATTCGGAAAGTGTGTTTCTGTCCGTAACATAATCCAATCTAATTTTTACTCCATCAGGCCTTATAATGTAATTAGCTCCGGGATATGTATTAGGGCCATTTATTACCATATTTTTTAATCTGCCTAGATTCCAATCGCTAATAGTTTCAGGTATTGTTAGTTTTTTTGCAACATCAATTGGTACGCCTACATCAGATATTGCAAGGTTAGGATCCGGTGATATAACAGTTCTACTGGAAAAGTCAACTCTTTTCCCTGAAAGTGATCCCCTAAATCTTCCTTCTTTTCCTTTCAATCTTTGAGTCAATGTTTTCAATGGCCGACCAGATCTATGGTGAGCTTGAGGGATACCTGATACTTCGTTGTCGAAATAAGTAGTAACATGGTATTGGAGAAGATCCACCAAATCCTGAACTATGAGTGGCGGGGTTCCGGCTTCTTTACTTTCCTTTAATCGCTGATTCACTCTAATAATATCGACTAACTTGTGTGTCAAGTCATCTTCTGATCTTATTCCAGTTTCAAGAATTATCGACGGTCTGACAGTTACCGGAGGAACAGGCAACACCTGCAACACGAACCATTCAGGACGCGCAGTTTTCGGATCATAGCCAAGCAAAAGTAAGTCTTCATCAGGGACGTGCATGAGTCTCTCTCTAATCGTAATTGGTAAAAGGCGATTTTCTCCAATATCTGTTTTCTCTACAAAAATTGTAGGCTTAGTAAACACTAACTCGTACTGTTCCTTTTGACAATGTGGGCATATTTTTACTTTTTTTGCCCTCTCTATAATTTCATCCTTGATATTCTCGAGAGTTATTACTGCATATGCAGCTTTTGTTTCTCTAACTAATCTATATTTATCTAATTCCTCTGAAGGAAGTTTTATTCTATTGCACGATCTGCAAGTGATTAGGAGTAGCTTGTGGATGTCGTCAACGAATGCAATGTGCAAAACTGGTTCTGCCAATTCGATATGACCAAAGTGCCCAGGGCACTTCGCTGAAGTATTCCCGCAAGTACCGCATTTCTGTCCAGGCTCCAATGTTCCCAACCTGTTGTCCATTAGACCTCCTTGAACGGGCATACCATCCTCATCATAAGTTTCTGGGGCGGTAACTTCTGCAACACTAAATTTTCTTACCTCGACAGGCGACCAAACTGTAAACTTGATGCCGCCTAAAATCTTGAGACTATCTTCCAATTTCTTACCCTCTACACCTTTTCCCGGGCCAATAATCTGGGTGCAATATTGAGACTCATCATTTCCTGCAATAGTAGCTTAAAAGCGTACGCAATTACCACGGAGGAGATCTTAGCCTTCTCTCCACAGACTCGACAGATATATCGTCTTTGTTTAACATCATAATAGGAAAGTAATCCGCATCGTTCACAGATGTTCACTTCGGCTTTATCAGATTCCTCAAGAAGTCTATCTTTCAACATCATCGAAGCGCCATAAGCTATGAGACAGTCTCTTTCCATCTCACCAAACCTCAGGCCACCTCCTCGAGCGCGGCCTTCAGTAGGCTGCTTCGTAAGCATTTGTACTTGTCCGCGAGCTCTACTGTGGATTTTATCTGCCACCATGTGATGTAGCTTTTGATAGTAAACTACACCAACATATACATCGGCAGGAAATTTCTTGCCCGTTCTACCATCATACATAGTTTCTTT
Organism: Nitrososphaeraceae archaeon; assembly: GCA_044870745.1. Lineage (GTDB taxonomy): Archaea > Thermoproteota > Nitrososphaeria > Nitrososphaerales > Nitrososphaeraceae > TA-21. The sequence goes on from JBIOZE010000132.1 coordinate 38,056, forward strand.
TCCGGTATACTTTAAGCCATATTTTTCTAAAGTACTCTTAAAACTATCAAATTTTTCGCCCACAAAAGCGCTGCCATCAATTGATTTACCTCGTAGCGAAGCAGCCTTACCCGCAAGTGATTCCATAAATTGCCCCACGGTCATTCTAGATGGGAATGCATGGGGATTGATCATAATGTCTGGAACAATACCCTCTTCTGTGTATGGCAAATCTTCCTGTGATACAAGCATGCCAACTACACCCTTTTGCCCATGTCTGGAGGCAAATTTGTCACCAATCTCTGGTATTCTCATATCTCTTACTCTGATTTTGTACATTTTTCCACCCTCCACAGACTGTGTCATAACAACAGAATCAACGACCCCATTTTCAGATGGTCTTACGCCTACGGAAGTATCTCTTCTATATGGTCCCTTTACTTCAAATTCTTTGTATTCTTCCATAAATCTAGGAGGTGAGGTTCTGCCAATGAGAATATCTCCACCATTTACTATCGCCTCATGCATAATAGCTCCATCTTGTTCCAACAATCTGTATGCCTTCTCGCCTCTGTATCCTCTAATATTAGCATCAGGAGAAGGGAGTTCAAATGTATCCTTCATTCCTCCAGGGTATTGCTTCGCTTCAGCCTCATAGACTCTGTAGAAGAAAGTTCTCCCGAGGCCTCTGTCGACTGCAGACTTGTTAAAAACTACTGCATCCTCGATGTTATAGCCTTCATAAGGTAAGACGGCTACAACACAATTTTGTCCAGTCGGTCGATCGTCCAAACCTAAAAGGTTTATAGCTTTCGTAGAAACTGCGGGTGTCTGGGGGTACAACATAAAGTGTTGTCTAACGTAGGTACTAGCATTCATTAATGGTGTAGAAAATCCCAAGCTTTGCTTTGCCATAGCACTCTCATATGTATTCCTTGGAGATTGATTATGTTCAGGATATGGAATTATTGACGCTCCTACACCCAATATAGCCGAAGGAAAAATTTCTACATGAGTATGATCTTGTTCTAATTGTCCAATGTCTAGGGATATAAAACAATTTTCTTCTTCATTCGCATCCACTAATTCAATCATTCCCATGTACAATAGATCGGTCCATGACAGGAATTTCTTGTTAATTTTTTCCCCTACTTCCCCAGATAATACTGTCTTGCCTTCTTTTACGATAGCAAGAGGTCGCATAACTCTACCGGCATTGCAGCTAATGTGCAGTCTCTTTGTAGCATTTTCATTTCTAGGCGCGTAGAGGTAAATACCAACATGAGGATGTATCTTGCCAGACCTCCGCATTGTTCTTAAGGTATTGGTAAGATATGATCCATCTTCAGAATATCCCACTAGTCTGCCGTCTACGAAAACACGCGTTCCGCCCCTTTTAATGTCTGCAGTGGCTTCATCTACGTGATGAACACCCAATTCAAAAAGCTTTTCGACCAATTCAGCAGCAGACACACTAACAGAAATTACTGCAGATAATGCTAGGTTCTTTACCAAACCACAATTTGACCCTTCTGGGGTTTCTGCAGGGCAAATTCTTCCAAAATGAGTTGAGTGTAAATCGCGGGCCTCAAAATTAGGCTGGCTTCTGCTAAGCGGCGACTGAATTCTTCTAAGGTGACTTATTGTTGACATATAGTTAGTCCTGTCCAATAGCTGAGTTACGCCGACTCTGCCCCTGCCCCAATTACCAGTTGCAATTGCGTTATTTAATTTGTCTGAAATTATTCCAGGTCTAACCGCAGCAGCAACTGCATTGATGCCTCTTTTTTGGCCAGAACGCTCTAGTTGGTACTTCATGTCCCTGACCAAATTTCTAAACGCGGTCCTAAAAAGGTCTGCAAGCATTTGTCCTGCGAATTTTATAACCTTATTCCCGTAATGATCTTTATCATCAGCATTGATTAATCCAAGACGGAGTTCGACTAGTTTTGAAGTAGCTTCACCAAGAAAAAGCGCCTTCTCGTGCCTATTCTCTGGATTCTTGCCAAGATGGGGTAGTAGGCCCCAATCCAACAAAGTCTCTGCCCTCTTAATTTGGAATTCCTCCAGCATTCCGGGAGCAATTCTCTTACTAATGTAAATGATTGCGTCTCTGCTAGTCGTTATCTCTCCAGACTTTTCAAATGACGGTTCGAGCTCATCTTGAATAAGCTCCAGCAGCGATACAGCATTAGCTATGTCCTTATCAGATTCAAGCCCTAACGCTCTAATTAATGTAATTAGGGGGATGTCCACTGGAGAGCCAGGTATTTTTGCCACGACTGACCCATCTGGTCGCATAATTAGCTCGAGCTTTGCCCTGTATCCTACTATGGACGAATAAACCTTTGCCTTGTAAAGCATACTCCCGGTAGTTTCCTCCGTATCTACTATGATTTTATTGTAAGAAAGATCTTCCAGACCAACAATTACTCGTTCTGATCCATTAATTACAAAATAACCTCCTGGATCCTTAGGATCCTCCCCCAGTTCAATCAGCTTTATTTCAGGCAGATTATGCAGAATACAAGCATTAGATTTTACCATAACAGGCATGTCCCCAATGTGAATGAAACGCGATTCCAAAATTTTGCCATCTTCTACAATACTACATTCAAGCATGACGGGAGAGGCATAAGTCAGATTTCTCAATCTACCTTCTACTGGCGCTACGTGAGTAATCGAGCCATCTAATTCCATTATTCTTGGCTGCTGAAGTTTTATTTTACCCAGCTTAATTTTGTAAGGATATTCTGCGGTTTCAATTTCTATTTCACCGACTTCGTCGATTATACTCTGCAGCCCGCGTTCCATAAATTCATTATATGAATTTAGATGCTGTCTAGCTACGCCTTCTCTTCTTAGAATATCATGAACTATAGGCCACATATCAGGCAATGTTTCAGACATAACTCAACTAACTCTCTACAACATACCGGTAATATACGCTTTGACCTGCGGTAGGAGACTTTCTAGTGATCTTTATTATATCTCCTGGTCTTACCTCAAGACCTTCTAACCCCTTGTCCTCCATTAGTATGTATGGCAGTTGACTCGGTTTCGCATTGTACTTCCTAAGTACTTCCTCAGCTTCTTTTCGACTAATAATTTCGTGCTGAGGTTGATAAATATGATTTGTAATAACCATTTCCTTTTTCTTTTCAACCGACAAGTTCAATCACTCTCCCATAAAACAAGCCAGAATGTATAATCATCTAGGAGGGTTCTTTCTTTCGCGAATATAATCCTTTTACCAACTCAAGTCATTATAACAATAGCATTTACCTTAACATCACTCGGCATAATCTTTCAATCTAAGGCCTTCGGAGGGATTTGAA
>JBIOZE010000133.1:0-22722 GCA_044870745.1 Nitrososphaeraceae archaeon
CTCAAACTGCACTTTTTAAGATTGAGGGCGCGGTTATAGTTGAAAGATTTTGTGATGATTGCACTTCTATGAATGAATGACGCTGTGTGATAGGAGAATGTGATGATAGTTAGTGCGATTCAGAAAAAATTAGCTGAACCTTCAAAAGATCAACTAAAGGATTCATTTTTTTCAATATAGAAAATGTGGACTACAATTAAATCATTATCAAACGTTTAACTGAAATGTTGAATAGGGTAAAAAAATTTCAATTAAACCGTAACTTTGCCTTTTACAAATCCAATGTATAAATCATTTGTTGGAGACAGTACATTATCGGAGTAATTAATGAAAATTATTAATGCACAGGCTGTAAGTGAAACAATGACGGAGGATGAAACTAAGGACTTTCTTGCAAATAGTGCTAACAATCTACTAATGCGTATAGGAACGATAGATAAAAAAGGAGAACCAAACGTAACCGTGCCTGCATTTTACTTTGATGAACGATCTGAAAAAATCTTTGTCGTCACCCAAAAAGATTCTAAGAAAGTTCAGCACTTGAAAATTAGGAATATAATGAGCTATTGCATTGATGATCCTAATCCCCCATACACAGGTGTAAGAGGTAAAGGAACAGTCAAATTTCTTGTAGATATTCTAGAAAATATTTTACTAGCCAAAAAATACCTGACAAAACTCACTGGAAGTCTTGATAATCATTTTGCAAAATGGCTTATGAATGAAATAGCGAATGGAAGATCGATTTTCCTAGAGATAACGCCTAGATATTTTTCAACATGGCGAATTCCGGTTCCAGCGGAATAAGCCACTGAGTTGGCGGGGTAGGTAGGGTAGAGGGTATTACTCACTTCATAGTACCATTATATCGGCGACGTTTTTTATCAGATTTAGTGCTTAAAATCATAAAATGACAGTAGAATGCTAGCAGTAATATTTGTCAACAAGTACTATTACGAGGTTATAATGTTTTAGACTATAGTATAGCCAAATCAGTGTTATTAACAATTTTAAACAATTAGAACTAGTGCAGTATTATTGTATCAAAGTCACTGTTAGATAAATACAATCAGTCGTACAGTAGTTTGACGATATAATTGTCATGTCATAATATGATTAGTGACATGTGTGGAATTTTAGGCATTCAATAAACAGTTTAATACATATTACTACTTGTAATATTTGTAGTTAAATAGTTGTTAGCATGGGATGAACAAATCAAAGCACATTTGATGTGGATATGGGGAGGTGAAGTTGGTCTTATGAAACGAGGGAGAGAAGGCATGTTTGTAATTACTGATAAGCGTATTGCATTCATAAGTAAAACCAATATGTCATATAGGATGCATGATGTATATTCAAACCGGCAACGTATAAGACTTGAACATAATGATAATGTATTTCGACCTATAGACGATTATGGTATTAGCGAATTGCGAAATGATTTAGATAAGGATCCTATCAATATGCAATTTGAGTATAATAGAATTCAGGATTTATATGTTGAGGAAAAACGATGGGGTACCGCATTGAGGATCGACCTAGAGATGTATCATAATGCTAAGAAAAGTTATAAATTTTCTGTGGTTAAGAGTTGGGTAAAGTATCCTGCTAAGGATCCATTACAATTTCATCATATGGATTGGATTCCTGTTATTACACTGTTTGAGAATTTCAGGAAGAATTTGATTTAGATTGGGATAATGAAATTAGGCAAGTGTAAATGAAAATGAACGATAGACTTTTTTTGGTGGGAGTAGGACCAGGTTCCCATAATTATTTGACTGATATCGTGAAACAAATAATAATAAAATCTAGTTATATTATTGGATATCATTATACATTATCCACTATTAGACATTTATTGGATTCTGAACGTCAAAATATCTTTGAAGTTACAATGGCAAGTCAAGATGAGGTTTATCAACAAGTATATAATCAGATGAAAAATGGTGAATATTGTACTATTCCGTTTACGGGTGATGTCAATTTTTCAGAATCTGAGGTTGTTAATCGGCTATTAGAAATTTTTGGAGATGCCAATGTTGAGATAATTCCTGGTATAAGCTCTATTCAAGTTGCTGCATCAAAAGCAAAAATTCCCCTTGATCAAAGTACAATTCTGACATTTCATGTTACCAAAGAAGTTGAACAAGAGAAAAATGATCTAGTCGATGCCATAAGAAGTAAGAAAAGTGTAATACTGTTACCCAGACCTTGGAGTGGAAATAAGGAAAAGCAGTTTATGGAGTCTGATATAGCACATTTCCTTAGAGCAAATGACATAGAAACTGCTAAGTTAAAAGTTTGGGTATTTGAATTTCTAACTAGAGAGAATGAGAAAATATTTAAAGGAAGGATGAGTGACTTGGAGAATCGTAGCTTTGATCCATTGTCTGTGATGATAATTGATCAGGTCAGAAGGAGAAGTTATATGGACTTTGATTAGATCAAGCTATACCTGGAGACTTTCCTTCTTGAATGGCCTTTTGAAAATAATTAATTTGTTGTTGCATAAAGCCCTTTCTTTTTTCTTCCTCTTCAAGTTCAGACATGTCTTGTAATCTTATTTTCAGGATTTGCATGAGAGTGGAGACAATTAATTGTGCAGCTTTTGGTTGGATGATATTTGGATCATCTATTTTACTAAGAAGACAAATTGCATTAATACCTTGATTTCTTGCGAGTCCCAGAATCAGTCCATTGAATCCAAGTATTTGTCCTTCTCCCTCTAAAGGTACTAGATTGTGATATTGCTTAGTTGATTCTAAAATATCTTGGTTGTTAGCAATAGCATAAATAGAGTGATGGTTTGTAATGCTGCCAGTCATTTGTTGATGTAGAGCAGCACCCATAGAATAAATGGTGTTTATACCTAGTTTTTCAGCCATTTTAATGACTTCGTATCCTATTTGATAAAGTCTAATTGGATCCGCGGGATTAAAATCTCCTGTAAAAATAACGATATTGCTCTTTGAATTTGTGCAATAAAACTTGTAACTTGTTTGTGTATAATCAATTAGGCCGTTACTATAATTTATGTAAGGTGGCCAGTACGCATATATTTCAGCAAAAAGCTTTGCTTGAAGTTTCTTTATTAGAAAATTAATTCCGATTCCAGCGACATTTCCCATGTCTGGAAGTGCAGCTATCATATATGGAATATTAGCAAATTTAGGCGTAAAATGAGTTTTTAAGTCTAACATTATGGCTAAATAGTTTGTAGTTGAATAAATATTATCTTATTTATATGGTTTGGATACTTGTCATTCATTAGAATTTAATAGAGTTGAATCGAAAATTGAAATGAAATGCCATTCAATTAGTGCAGCGAGGAATAAAATCACTATAACAATCATGATTTCGATAAGGGTATATTTCAATTGTTTTGAAATATGATCTTTCTTGATTAAGGAAACAAGTAATAATGAACTTCTAGATATGGCCAGACCATAAGAAAATATTTCCATGATTCCAAAAGGAGTTAAAAGGATGACTAGTGGTGATATTTGATCTGCTGTTGTTTGAGAAGTTTGTGCAATTGCAGAAAATACAGTTCCTGTGCTATAGCCAGAAAATAATCCAAACAGTATGCCGATCCCAGGAATAAACATCATAATAGAAATTATGAGATTATTTGCAAATATTCCTATATAGTTGAGTCCTTGAATTTTCTTCATAAATTCTTCTTTAAGTTTTATGCTTGAATCATAATCTAATTTTATTTGCGTACCAGTCCAATATAATGTCAAGAATGCAATTATGCCTAATGTTGTATAAAGAGCTCTAAGTTTAAACTGATATTGCATAGGGGCTTATCCTTATTGTTTGTTGAATTATCAGCTTATAATTATGATGTTATAATTATGGATTATGCATTGCTGTAGGCAGAAATGTAATTAAAGCAGAATTGTTTCCAGCATTATCAAAGAGTTTGGATGTAAAAAAGGATGTTTCTGGAGCATTAACTTATGCTATCGGTAGAGGCTATCAGATTCATCCAGATGCATTTGCTCTCTTAAAATCTCTAAAGTTTAATGCATATGATATCGTTAAGAAAATTATTGATAATAAAACAAAATTAAGTGGTATCCATTGTATTTTTACTACCGATATTAAAGTTGTTATCTCCTCTAGTCAGAAATTAGATGGAGATACAGAATTAGTATATGGTTCTGAATATCATCATACTGATGAAAGTGATAATAATGAGATCGTGAAAAAGTATGAAATACTATTTGATCCATCTTCTGAACTTAATTCTGCAGTAGATGAGCATGATTATATCAAGCTGTTTCAAAGTAGATATAGCAAGTTACTGAAAATTTTGGGAATGCGTCCAGACAGTAATAGAATTAGGAAAATTCTTAGTATAAAGCATGAATATAACAAGAAACGAACACCAAGTACGTCAGTACATGAACATGATATCATTAGATCAAGAGAATCACAGACTGTACTGGTAGCTGGACTGTTAATGTCACGAAAGCAAACTAAGAAAGTAATGGAAATTGTTATTGATGATATGAGTGGTGCATTATCTGTAAGAACAGCTGATGACGACTTACGAGAACAAGTATCTAAATTGGTTTTGGATCAAATGGTCATGGTTGAAATTAGTAGTGGTCGCAAAGCTGGACAAAATTTTATGATTAAAAGTATTACTTCTCCAGATATTCCAGATCGTGTACCGAATAGATCAGCATCAGATTCGTATGTAGTCCTAATTTCTGATTTACATGTAGGGAGCAAATATTTCATGGAGACTGAATTTATGAGATTTGTAAGTTGGTTATCTTCAGATGATGAAATTGCAAGAAAAGTGAAATTCTTGTGTATTGCTGGAGATATAATTGATGGTATAGGAATTTTTCCTAATCAAGATAAGGAAGTTAATGAGTTTGATTCTAAAAAACAATTTTTGTATGCAATGAACTTACTATATCAGATTCCAAAAAGTATCGAGGTTTTTATTATTCCTGGAAATCATGATATAGGAAGACGGGCGTTGCCACAAATATCTCTTTCTAGTTTTGTAGACAGTAGTCTTGATAATTTTCATATGCTAGGAAATCCATCTTTAATAGAGTTAAACGGTGTAAAATTATTGATGTTTCATGGACAAAGTCTAGATGATATTATTGCTACTGTACCTGGATTAAGTTATTCGAATCCGATTGATGCTATGAAAATATTACTTAAGGCTAGACACTTATCACCTTTATATGGTTATCGAACGCCTATAGCTCCTGAAAAAGAAGATATGTTAGTAATTAATGATGTGCCTGATATCTTTCATGTTGGACATATACATATTATTGGTGTAGAAAGGTACAAGGGTACTCTCCTTGTCAATTCTGGTGCTTGGCAGTCACAAACTAGCTATCAGCAGACTATGGGTATCATTCCTACACCAGGTATCGCAATTTTGATAAATCTATCTACACTTCGTCCGTTTCAAAAGGACTTTACTAGTTAAGTTCTTGAAGAAGAGATTTCAATGTAATATCATCCTTGAATGCATCTTTTATAGAACTTGTTGATATAGTAAGCCTTATTTTTTGTGTCCTACCATATCGTCCAAGATTTACTATACTTGTAGTGACTAGACCGAGTTGATCCAGTTCGCTGATTATTTGAGTTATTCGACGTTGTGTAAGTGGTTCCTGTTCTAAATGACTACATAAATTAACGTATACGTCATAAATCTGTCCAGTATTACTATCATTATTTGCATTTATCAGACTAATGATGACGATTTTTGTATGTGTTGTAGAATTTTTAAGAATCTCATAGTTAGTATCACGATCTATTTTCTCTTGTGCAACTCTAATGTAACTTTCTTGTACAGTGTTTATTCCTTTTCGTTCTGCTATTTCTGCAGCAACTCTTAACAAGTCTATAGCTTTTCTTGCGTCACCTGTTTCTTTTCCGGCCATTGCAGCACATAAATTTATTGTTCCTAACGGTACTGTATCATTATGGAATGCGAGTTTACATCTGTCAATAAGTATCTGTTTTAATTGTTCTATGGTATATGGATTAAACACAAGTTCTTCTTCGCTAAGGCTACTTCTAACTCGTGGGTCTAATTTGTCCTTGAAGGTAAGACTATTAGAAATTCCGATTAGACTTATGAATTGATCTGAGGAAATTCGCTCATTCGCTCTTGTAAAGTTGTATAGAATATCATCACCATTTCTATCTATTAGAGAATCTATTTCATCAATTACTAATATAACCTTAAGATTTTTTCGTTTGATATAGTCCAAAATACGGTCTGTAGCTTCACCCATAGATAGTCCAGTAAAATGAACCTGAAGTTTCTTTTGTTCTTGATTAATACCCATTGCTTCTGCGATCTCGTATAAGACTTTGTATGATGTATTAGCACTTTTTCCGTTAACAATAGGAACCATTATATGAATATTCAACTCTTTCGCTTTACTTATAAGCCGATCAACAACATTTTTTATTACTGCTGTCTTGCCAGTGCCAGGTTTACCAAATATGAGTAAATTAGAAGGACGTCCATGTTTGAAGGCAACAGAAAGAGTTTGTGCGATAGATGTACTTTCTTTGTCTCTAAATGGAAGTTTTTGTGGTACATAATCAATTGTGAGAGTCCTTCTATCTTTAATGAGTGGAGTACCTGTAATAGCATTATTGAATATAGTATCAACGAAATCTTCATTCAATGAACAAACTTCTCCAAGACCGGGCTCCCCATCTCTTCGCTTGCAACATACTAAAATTTATCCGTTAATTCGTACATTAACACATGTTAATAAAGTAAATAAAAAGATCTAAATCAATATCAATTAACAAAAACATTAATTTTATTTTTCTATAAATATTAGTATTAATGAGATAGTTTGCATTAGAAATGTAGGGGCGGAGCTATGCATACAATTTCAAATTGATGTCTGATAGTTAATTAACCATGTTAATTTAGGATATAATAGTGCGATTTTGAACCCCTTTGTTTCCACTGGAATACAGTATAACAGTTAATGACTGTTAAAAAGGTCAAGTAGACCCCTTTATTTCGTTTGGAACTGGCCAAGAGCAGTTTATATGAATAAGATAGTTAACAAATAGATAATCTGCAATATATCAGAATCAATATCTTAACCAATCTCAAACTAAAATGTACACCAGATCGTTAATGTTAACAAAAACTACGTAGTTATTATCAATATGCATACCAGAATTGTTAAGTGTTAATTTCAATCGTGTTTCATATAAAGAGGAGAGACTCATTGATTGCATTCCAAGACTAGGAAGATCAGAATTCAGCTGGAAGATAATGATGGTGATAAGTACAATCTTTCCTTAGAAGGTGCACTCTCAAAAGAAAAGATGTTTAAGATACTAACACTGATAGATTCATTAGATAATAATATTTCGGATGCAAATTTAGACTCTCAAGCGAATAATAATAACAATTCAGACACTCTTGGGACCAAACTATGGAATATTATAGAAAATGAGATAAAAGACATAAATTTTACATCAAATGACATTCTCAAGACTTATAATCAAATATACAGAGAAAGTACCCAATTAAGTATAGTTTCTACATATCTTACTAGATTCTTTAGTAAAAATAAGCTCACACGAAGAAAACACGGAAAGGAATGGATTTACTCACTTTCTAATGCGCAAACAACTCAAAATGCATCTGTTCCATACAACAAATATACATCACCACTTTCAAATAGCACTCTCATACATCACTACGAAAAACCTTCAACTGTTTATGACCTTCATCAGTAAGCATATACACAAACGGTTTTGTATTCGTCTCTCTTGATACTAGGCCTTCCAAAAATAGTCTCTTCATAAAACGTGAGGTATGCTCACGAGTTCTACTGATCTTGCTCTGAATTTCTATCGTATTCATAGGTCTTTCAGTCAATAATCTTAAGACAAAGCGTGTCATATTAGCAGTATCATCAATATCGTTATTATGCTCATTACCATCATGAATATCATGTAGCTGATGGTACGACTTTGTGATATCACTCTTTAAATCTATATCACTAGCATCATGAATCCTATCATCACGATCATCCGGATTGACATTTGGTAATAACGACAAATTACTTGATTTATACACAGATTTTGATATCCCCATTTCAGATTTCGGTTCTAACTTTCTTTGTTCCAGTGATAGTGCTCTCTCAAGAAGTTCTAATCGCAGATTTATACTCTCAATAATTTTTGTTATGGCCGCAAATTTTCCTGAGTATTGTGATAATAATGACTCTATGAGCTCATCATACGAATTAGAACCGCTTATCACAGTAGGTCGACTTCTAAAGCTGAAAAGGTAATGAGTCAATAAAAAAGCTCCTATAAATCCCAATATTGCTATGACTAGTGTTTGTTGTGATTCGTCAAGAAGCCAAGACCACATCACTGTGATTTTTATATGTGATATAATATTAACTTTAATACTATACTATACCTTGATAAGTTTAGTGATAACATCATTAAGCATACTCAACATAGATAATAAATCACTTTCTTGATATGTGATATGTGACATGTCCCTGTGCTCACTTAATTTTACAAGTTCGTTTAACCTTGAAACTATCTGTTCTAAAGATCCATTAACATTATCATCTATAACATCTAGAATTCTGAGCAATATTATAGTATAGATTATTCGTTTAATCTTCATTCTACACTGTTTCACTTGTCTATAATATGAGCCGGCAGTCCTATAATCAGGCGAATGGTCATTCCTTATCCTTTTAGATATTATTGAAATTTGTCTAGATGTTAATATAGAATTTTCAATTAAGAACCTAAAACATTGATTATAATTTAATTCTGGAAAGCTCATAGTACTATACAAAAGTGTATAGTACACCAATAAGTTAAGTTTTGCCTGTCTACATATATAGAGTTGCTTTATCGATATATATTGAACCTTTGTTTCTCATTTGCTTATGAATATAGGTCATACAGAGAGTTTAATTCTAACCCAAATTAAATCAAAAGGCGTATTATGTTTTCCTCTTATTGACTCACAAATTCAAGCAGACTATCATTCCATTGCAAGAAAACTAGAAAAACTAGGTGCATCAGCTATACTAATAGGCGGATCTTCTGTGACAGATCAAATTGAATTATCACATACTATATCACAAATAAAGTCAGTTGTCTCGATACCAATAGTACTTTTCCCAGGTAATGTAACAGGAGTAGTTCCAGGTGCTGATGCAATCTTATTTAATTGTCTACTAAACTCAGAAAATTCGTACTATATAACGGGTGCCCAAGCTCAAGGTGCACTTATCATTAATAAATTCAATTTGGAAGCAATACCTACAGGGTACCTGATCATTGGAAATGGCTCAACGGCATCATTCATCGGCCAAGCCAGATCTATACCTTATGAAAAGGCTGGAATCGCAGTAATGTATGCTCTCGCCGCAAAATATATGGGCATGAGATTCTTATATCTTGAGGCAGGTTCTGGAGCATCACATCATGTTTATCCAGAAATGATAGCAGCCGTTAGAAAACATTTTGATGGTGTACTAATTGTAGGTGGCGGTATAAGTGATCCAGAAGTCGCTTCTCTTATTGCCACTGCAGGAGCTGATATACTTGTAATAGGAACATTGATAGAAAGGAATGTTAATTGGCAAGATGAGTTTAATAAAATAATCAAAAAGATACAAAAATGATAGCTGAAGCTAAATCTAGGCTAAGCAATTCAAATATTCCAGGTTATTATACTTCATATTATAATGATATTATAAATATTATACAAAACAGTTTCAATCTAGCTTCAAAAGCAAGAGAAAAAAATTTTGATGTCACTAATATCATAGAATCAAAAGTGGCATATGATTTGGCTGATAGGGTAGCAAAAATGCACGAACTAGATATTGCAGACAGACTTCGACTTTTACTCTCACATTTAGGAAAGGAAAAGGCTGCTCTCAAAATCGCTGAAGAAATTGCGCTAGGTGACTATGGTACAGAAGACATCAAAACAAGATTGGATAGTGCAGTACGTGTCAGTCTTGCAATTGTAACTGAAGGTGTAACTGTAGCGCCTTTACAAGGAATATCAGAAGTTTCAATTAAAAATAATATTGATAACTCAAAATATTTATCCATCTCTTTTGCTGGACCGATAAGATCGGCTGGTGGAACAGAAGCAGCACTCACAATGATAATCGCAGACCATATACGTAAAATAGTTGGTTTGGATCGTTACAAAGCAAATTCATATGATGACGAAACAGGAAGATTTGTAGAAGAACTTAGAATATATGAAAGAGAGGTCAGCAACTTCCAATTTAGGATTAGTGATAACGATATCATTAAATGCATTTCATCATTACCAGTAGAACTCGACGGAATAGATACAGATCCAGTTGAAGTTGTAGGTCATCGAAATATGCATAGAATTTCTACAAATAGAGTTCGTGGTGGTGCACTGAGAGTAATGAATGATGGACTAATTGGAAGAAACAGGAAATTATCAAAAATAATAGATATGCTTAAGCTAGAAGGATGGACATGGTTGAATGAACTAAATGGAGCAATACAAAGTGATGACGAAGGAGCTGCCAGTCATCATAGGATGAGAGAAGTTATTACAGGAAGACCAGTCCTTTCGATGACTAACCGTTATGGGGGATTTAGATTGCGTTATGGCAGAAGTTGCAATACTGGGTTCGCGACTGTGGGCATTCATTCAGTTATACCCATACTACTAAAGAATGCTATTGTCGTAGGAACACAAATAAAGATAGATATTCCTGGTAAAGCATCTACAGTTGCATTAGTTGATACTTTAGAGTCTCCTATAGTAAAACTTGATGACAATAGCGTAGTCAAAATTACTAATATTGACCAGGCAAAATCTTTATCGAATAACGTTAAGAAAATCCTTTACCTAGGAGATATTCTAATAAGTTACGGAGATTTCCTTGAAAATAATAGTAAACTGCTTCCTGCATCATACGTCGAAGAAATCTGGGCCTCGGAACTTAAAACTACCTTAAGCAATACAGACAATGTATCCTCCTACAATTTTGGAGTAATAACTCATAAGAGATTAATCGAATTAATTAATAATCCACTATACGACTATCCAACTCCAACTGAAGCTTTTGATATAAGTACACATCTTGATATTCCTCTTCATCCACGATATGTACTATACTGGGACGTTATTACTTTACATGAGCTAATAACTTTCATTAACACATTATCTATATCAAATACGGATTACATCAAGCTAGGTGTTTTACCAAATATCATTGATATTAAGATCATACTCGAAAAACTTGGCGTAATGCATATCATTGAACATAATGACAACAACATTATTTTGACTGATCCTGATCAAATATTTGTAATCACAAAAATAGCATTTAAACTAAACCAAAATACAGACCTATTGCCGTACTTACAACAATTTGAAAAAGAAAAAGAAGGGGCACAGCTTGTCCCAGATGATAACATACAACTAATTTCTCATATTCTGGGTGTTACCATTAAACAGAAGCATATGTCTTCAATTGCTGTGAGAGTAGGACGGCCAGAAAAAGCTGCTGAAAGAAAAATGAAACCCCCTGTTCATTGCCTATTTCCAATAGGGACTAAAGGTGGGCCTATGCGCGACATTATGAAAGCAGCCAATCAAGGACCAATATATATTGAAATCGCAAATAGGGTATGCAATGAATGTCAATCACCATCGATTGGAATTTCTTGCTATAAATGTAAAAAACCTACTCAGTTACAGAAATTGTGTACAGTATGCAAAAGGAGTGCTGAAATTGATAGCAATAATAACAATAACAACAATAACAATAGATGCAGCTTTTGCAACAACTATTTCACAACTCATTCTATTACCAACTTTCCACTTAAACACCTGATCACAAAAACTACCAAAGACTTGAATGTTTTCCCGATCGAACCACTTAAAGGCGTGAAGTCACTTATGAATAAAAATAGGTGTGCCGAGCCATTAGAAAAAGGTATCCTGAGACAAAAAAATAATATCTTTACATTTAAAGATGGAACCATTCGTTTTGATGCAACAAACGAACCATTAACACACTTTAAGCCAAAATGGATCCTTAATGACTTTACTATATTAAGAAAGCTTGGTTATACTAAAGATTATCTTGGAATAGAACTAACCTCGCCAGAACAGCTCGTAGAACTCATGATGCAAGATGTAATAATACCTATACAAGCTGCAGAACACTTGTTACATGTGTCGAAATTCATTGATGACGAATTAGAAAAGTTTTATGGTCTTCCAACTTTTTATAATGCTACTTCCATAAATGATCTGACAGGACATTTAATAGTCGGTTTAGCGCCACATACATCAGTTGGAATAGTAGGACGAATTATTGGATTTACTAATTCTCAAGTTTGTTTGGCATCCCCAGTTTGGCATTCAGCAAAGCGAAGGGATTGTGATGGTGATGCCGATTCACTAATGTTATTGTTAGATATTTTTCTAAACTTCTCTCGCGAATATCTACCTGATAAGATAGGAGGACTGATGGATGCACCTTTACTTGTTCAACCTTTTGTACTTCCACACGAAGTCCAACGTCAAGCTCACAATATAGACATATCAGAAAATTATCCAATAGAATTTTATCGTAATAGTTGGAAAAATACACAGGCAACTGATTCAATTGAATACATTGATTTAATAAAAAAGAGGATAGATCAAAATAATGAATTCTTTGATTATAATTTTACTCATCCTACAGATACAATAACTCTAAGTGATTCAAGAAGCTCGTATTCTTTTTTGAATACGATGGAAGATAAATTGACCATGCAGATGAGTACAGCCAACATAATCGAAGCTGTCAATCCTGATGATGTAGCATCGATGGTACTCACAACACACATCCTTCCAGACATTATGGGTAACATGAGAGCATATTCTTCTCAATCCTTTAGATGTAATAAATGTGGAATAAAGTATAGAAGGATGCCTATTATCGGCAAATGTATAGATTGCAATAATTCATTACTTCAAACAGTAACAAGAGGTTCAGTTGAAAAATATATAGACATAGCACTTGATTTATGCAGCAAATATAAAGTTGATGAATACTTAGTTAATAGAGTAAAGTCCCTAGAATTCGAATTAACACTACTATTCAAAAATAAAGAAAAAACCCAATTTTCTATCATGGATTTTGCATAGTTGCACTATCATTCACTAGAATTCAATTTTGCCTCTTTAATAGCTTTAATAGGGATTTTGATCACAAACATGTCGATTAATCGACAGATTAATCTGCCAATAATCAGAAATGATATCCTTTGTTCTTAATAGTCCAGATAACACCCTGTCTCAATTGACAATATCATATCCTACAGAAGTTCAGAAAAACAGAAGAAATTAACCGAATATTGGAAATACTAAAAATTTTGGCCGATAAATGTATTTCATTCAAATATAGAACTAGCGCAAATTACATGTTCACAACTTTCCAGATTATCATCATAAAAATAACATTTTCAGGAATATTATATGTATATAAACCATCTATTGTTATTCATACAGGGAAATTAATTGAAGAATGATAGATCCAATATTGCCATCTTTGATACTTTCAAGACGCGTAAGGACAAATTCACAGGGGAAGCCAAAAGACAACGAGGTATTATCGTCCACTTAGCACTTGAAAAAAGTGCAGAATTAAGAACAAGAACTTCAATTGCTCATGCAATAGCAAAAAATAATGGCATACTATGGCAAAATATCTATTCCGGTATTTTCAGAGATCTAGATGAGGTATTAATTCCTTCAGGAGTCGTTCGGGAAGGTGGACGTCTCCCTCTAAGACGTGGACCAAAAGCACTTCAACTTGAAGGAGTACCATTCTATGAATTAACAGAAACTGGTATTCTAGTAGCTTCATCCATTGAAGAATTAGGTGATTACCGAATGAAAATGCTCGAATCCTACATAAATTCTCTTGATGTTAGTAATACTGAGGAAATATTTATGAAAAATGGATTTCTATTACTCCTCAAAATTACTCCACACTTTGCAACTAAAATTATTAATGAATACATCTATGCCTATAGTACTGGTATTATAGATAGTGCGACGCCTATTAATATTAATAAAATAAAATCTGTGATACACGAACAGATCACAATAGAAAAAGAATTAATCGAAGCGTATGAAACAATCAATAACGACCAGAGAGAATTGATGAGAAATTTCTTTAATGTCATGAGTTAATTTATAGTACTACCAATTGTATCATTTAAAATATGAATGGCATAACTTTCAAAATCCAGGTGTTACAATATCAGGCACATACATACATTACCGATACCTTCACTTAACTAATTAATTAAACTAAATAAATTCATCTTTACTTTGCATTTATTTTGAACTGCTATAATTGCATTTATTACAAGTATATTTTTTTGCTGTTCCTTTACATTTCTCACATCGCCAAATCAAACTGTCATTACATTTAGGGCACCTGAAGCTTTCTGACAACTCTGATGGAAGAATCTCTTTCGCACACGCATTGCATCGCGGCATTTCATAGGAACCTGAATACATCTGCTTATCAATTGAAGTACACTTATTTTTAGTTTTATTAAAATCAACATTTGGAAGCTATGATCACAATAAATATATCAAAATTGAACAATGATTGAGCTGAACAAATAATGAAGGATGATGATGGTATTACTACTTGACAAGCATGAAGATCATCTTTCTTGGAACATCAGCAGCAATTCCTACTGCAACTCGCGGACTAGCATCTACTGCGATTTATAGAGATGGCGAATTACTCCTATTCGATGTTGGAGAAGGAACGCAAAAAAATTTCATGCTCGCAAGATTAGGAATAAACCATAAGATGAAAGTATTCATAACTCATATGCATGCCGATCATTGTATCGGAATCTTAGGCTTGTTGCAGACAATGACATTACTAGGACGGAAGAAAAAATTAGATATCTATGGAGAGCCAAAAATAGAAGAATTCATCAATCAGAATATTCGCATCATTGGATTTGGGTTATCTTTTGAACTTGATATCCATATTATAAGGGACGAAGGTGTGATCGTGAAGGAGTTTGATCATCAAATATCTTGCTGTAGATCCACTCATTCTGTCCTTTCTTATTCGTTCTTGATTGAAGAATTTGACCGACCAGGTAGATTTAACGTAAATAAAGCCATCCAACTAGGAATTCCCAAAGGCAAACTGTTCAAGAAATTACAGAATGGTGAAGACATAATATTGAATGGTAGTCTTATCAAGTCAAATGATATTGTTGGACCTAAGAGAAAGGGAAGAAAAATTGGCATTTCAGGTGATACAAGACCATCGTTTGAACTCGAAAAGTTCTTCGCTAATTCAGATATACTAATATTCGAAGCCACATATACCCAAGATAAATATCTAAATGCAGTAAAAACCTTTCATTCAACTGCAACCGAAGCAGCACGATTAGCCAAAGCATCAAAAAGTAATAGACTATTTCTTACCCATTTCAGTTCTAGATATAAAGATCCGTTAATATTGCTAAACGAAGCGAGATCAATTTACGAAAATGTAGAGTTAGCAGAAGATCTCAAAACAGTTAATGTCCCTTATACAGAATGAATTCCTATTCAAAATCTTGAGAGTCCCACTAGGGAGTTACACAAGTAAATACTTCTATCATCATTATCAAACCCTTGAAATTAACGTTTTTAAGTCATAAAATAGCTATGCAAATTGTTTAGCTTGCGAAATGATACTGTTATTATCAGTAGTATAGATAACTGGGATCTTGCAAATAAAATTGGAAACCTCTTAGAAATACCAGTTTTACAACCGAATTTGCAAATATTTTCCGACGGTGAAAGCAAAATTCAGTTAGACTCTGTATATAACAAAAAATGTATAATAATTCAATCCACTCATCCACCAGTCGACGAACATTTGATGCAATTATTTATGATTATTGATAAATGCAATACCGATCGTGCAGAAAATATCTGTGTGATCAGCCCGTACATGGGTTATTCACGACAAGATAAAGAATTCATAAAGGGAGAAGTTATAACCATAGACTTAATTGGAAAAATACTGGAAACTATAGGAACCAACAGATTAGTAACAGTTGATATTCATAATCCAAATGTCCTAACAAAGTTTCATTTTAAGGCTGACAATATTAGTGCAATTCCCTTACTGGCACAATATGTATTAAGCTACCTGAAACTAGATAACCCATTAGTAATTTCTCCGGATACAGGTGGAATTACCAGAGCAAAACAGTTAGCTTCAATTCTCAAAACCGATATGTTATCTTTAACTAAAACACGAGATAAGTACACAGGAAATGTTACGACATGCTATGAAGGGACCACCCCTCTTTATGGTAGAGATGTCATTTTGATTGATGATATGATAAGCACTGGACATAGCATAATAAATGCTGTGAAGATATTAAAACAACTTGAATGCAAAAATGTTTTTGTCCTATGTACTCATGCTTTACTACTTGAAAATGCGGCGCAAAAATTGCTAACTATTGGTATTAATGATATTATAGGTACTAATTCATTGCCAAATCCTTTTGCAAAGGTTGATTTAAGTAGTATTTTATCTCAACATATATCTTCGTTTATTACTGTGTCTTCATGATCCTCATACCGTCTTCATGTTGATAACGCCGCCAATTAGGTTTTAACAATAATAGTTACTTCATCACTGCTCATTTTTTCTAATTCTTTCCTTACAGCCTTGAGAAGCTGCTCAGGAGAAATAAGACTGGAAAAGTCAATGATCCTAGTTCCATCCAAAATATGAATTTGTGGCACAAGATCATGCGACTTTGAACCGTTTGTATACTCTCTTAGATAATTAAAAAATAAACCAGCAAGTTCCTGTGGTCTTCCATTGTAAATTTCACCGTTTTCTACTGATAATTTTACTTTTCCATACTTATCAAGCACAAGTATCGCCTGTCTATGAGATTTTAAGAATAACTTCTTCTTTTCTGTTTTGCAAGCAAAAACATAATAATTTTTCATATCATACACACGACGTATTCCATCATTAATCCCAAACAATTCGCATGCTAGAATTGTCGCCTCCTTGTCATCAATTTCTTTTGCATTAACAGTTCCAATATCCAAGCTAATATTACCATATGCAGTAACACGAAGAAGTGACCTTTCGCTGATGTACTCTGATTGAATTGTAACTGTTTCTGGGACCGCTCCTTTAGAAATAGCTCTGTTTTCAACTTCCTTAATCATATTAGATAGATCTTCAGAGCTTGGATTACTAATAGTGATCTCTTGTTCTTCACGTATCATTGCAGCAGCTACACCAATAGAAGAAATAACTTCCGCATGTTCTGGAATCTTGTATACTTTATTTGTTTTTTCAGCAATACGAGGAACTAATACAGATGCGGCTCCTCCTCCTCCTATCAGTACAATTCGATCACTTTTTACCTTGTAGTCTTTAACTAGAACATTAATAACATCCATAACTTTCCGTGCGGATATATCTAATATTACATTGGCAACTTCTTCCATAGTCATACCTATTCTCTGAGCCAATATGGACAGAGCTAGCTTTGCAGATTCTTGATTTCCTTTTGCATAGTCCTTTTCAGAGATTATTCCTAATGCATTAGCAGCACACGTAGTGGTAATAGCATATCTCTTACCTCCAGCACTCTCTATTGCAAGGTAGTCCATCGGATCCCCTTCCTTAGGCATGAATGTTATGATTTGTCCGCCTTCAATATCATCAGGTTTTGCATAGCACGAATACATTAATCCGCTTATATGTGCAGACCTTGGACCAACATCTACTATCTTTTTCCCAGACCATCTTACGAGTGAACCACCAGCAACACCCACAACTCTGACATCAAGTGATTTAATACATGTAGGATGATTCATGATAGTAACATACTTTATTTCGGGCTTCCCGTTCTTAATGATACATACATTGGTAGAGGTCCCTCCAACTTCTATAAAAATCCCATTAAGGATTCTGAGATGAAGTAATGCTCCAGCTATGCTTGCAGCAGGCCCTGACAAAATTGTCAGAATCGGTTTAGTTTTAAATGTCTTCATATCTGTGATGCCACCATCACCTTTCATAATCACTAGAGGAGCCGTAATTCCTTGGCGTTCTATTGCTGATTCAACAAATTTTGCAGTAGTAATTGATTTTAGCAATATTCCTGCATTTATTGCTGCAGTTAGTGTTCTTATTTCCAAGCCGTAAATACCTGTTAATTCATGTCCACCAGTCGCAGGAATACTTGATTTTTCCATTACAAAGAGTTCGTTGCTAGGATCATCTACACCATAGGCTTCACTAACAACCAAAACACTTGCCTCTTCACTCATTAAATCATCGATTATACTAACTACTTCCTTCTCATCCAGAAATTTTGATGTATCCAGAAATCTATAACAAGTTTTAAGATATTTATTGGGAGCAAGCTCCACATCTTTAACTGCCGTACGTTTTATCACATTGCTTTTTTCTAGGCCCACTCCCATACCAATTATACCTACTTTTGAGGTATCTCCTTCTAACAAAGCATTCACAGCTTGTGTTGTACTATGAGAGATAAGCTCAATTTCTGATACTTCTATACACTGATTTTTTATCAAAGTGGTCAAAGCTGACAGGATTCCTTCTGACACTCCTTCTGGCGAGGTATGGGTGGTGGGTATGGTGACTTTTCCGAGTAAGATTCCAGTTATCATATCTACCGCAATAGCTTTAGTAAACGTTCCTCCCACATCAACACCTATACGTATTCTTCTAGTCATTGACAAAAACCATGTAAATAATTCTGAGAAGATCTTAGAATATTTAAATGCTATTAGCCGAATATTTCACACATTTATTGAAAAAGGGTTTTTGATAACCAAATCCAGCACTAGTTGTAGGTTAAAGGAAAATGACATATTACCTCTCTAAGATATAGTGTTTTCAGAAGGACTAAACAATGGCCAACTACAATTGAAATGCTGCAAACTTAATGAGTTTCTTCGCCTCTTACCACTTAATTCTATCCAAAAGAACAAGACGGACTATCAATGAATAAATTGATTGCAGAATTACTATCACCATTAAACGAAAGACCTTATCATCCACAATTAATCTAAGTTAATATAAAATCTAGTATTTCGGGCTCATTCTCCAATTTAGAAATCCAATCTATAATACCAAAACTTCTTCTTGAATTGGTCTTTAGACCCTGTAGTATAATTCTAACCATCTCAGAAGTAGATTTTGTACTCGTATCAAATTCAGCAATCTTTGCTCTATCAAACCGTCTGAGTACATCATAAGAACAAGTTCCCAAAATTTCGCAAGTCGTATTTTCCTTGATTTTTGATATCGAATATTTTCTTCTCTTATACACTTGTATCAGATATTTGGGATATTTCCTTAAAATGGCGACAAGATCGACTTGATTGGATCGCAGCAAATATGGAGCAAGATGCCCTACAATTACTAAATTTTCACCCTTATTGAATTCCTTCTTGAGAGCATGAGAAGCAGCCCTAGCATCTACCTCAAGGGAATTTTCACCATCTGATGAAGGGAAAGTAGCGTTATTCATAATCACAAATTTATTCAAATCCAAGATGGTGTAATTCAATTTCTTTGCGACGGCTGCACCTATGGTATGCTTTCCGACGCCAGGGTTTCCAGTTATGACGATCCTAGTCACTACTCATGATATATTAACATCCAAATTTTATCGTGTCGGCCATAAGAGTATACTATTAAGGCTATATGTCAAAAAATAGGCTAGTATGGTCAAATTCATCATCCTGTACGAAATATACAAGTAAGACTTATAATTTGTATATTAGAACACTCACTATTAAGATGAAATTATCCGTATTGGGAGCTGCAAAGGAAGTAGGACGATCTGCATTCTTAGTAACATGTGATAATACTAATATACTTCTCGATTATGGAGTTCTTCTAAAAAGAGAACCGGTATTTCCTTTGCATGTACGCCCAAAAGATATACAAGCAGTAGTGCTTAGTCATGCTCACCTAGACCACTCTGGATACACTCCATCATTGTTTTTGTCAAGTTCATCCAATGTTTCGGTTTTAGGAACGCCTCCGACATTTGAGCTATCTCAACTTCTAATCGAAGATATGATAAAGATATCTGGATTATACTTGCCCTTCGAATATCTGGATCTAGTTAACATGATAAATCACTGCATAAACCTAAACTTTAGAGAAAAACACCATATTAATGATGTTAATATAACCCTTCATGAATCGGGACACGTAATAGGTGGAGCTTCTGTAATCGTAGAACATAATGGTAAGCGCATTTTTTACACCGGTGACATTAATACCAGAGGCTCAAAATTACTAAGGCCTGCAGATCTGGATCTTCCGGAAATAGACTTGATGATAATCGAAAGTACCTATTCGCAAACTGATCAGATGCCTCGGGAGGAATCGGAAAGAAATTTACTTGATTTTGCTTATGAAATTGTAGAACAAGGAGGAACCCTTTTCATTCCTGCATTTTCAGTAGAACGAGCTCAAGAGATCGCAACTGTTCTCAAGACTCATAATTTCAAGTACAAGGTTGCAATGGATGGCATGGCATTGAAAGTAAATGAAATTATGTTAAAATATACCTCATATTTGCGGGATCCTGAAATATTCAGGAAAGCAGTTTCTGAAGCCGAATGGGTTCGAGGCTGGCACAGGAGAAAAAAACTAGTAAAGGAAGCCGGAGTAATAATTTCTCCAGCAGGAATGCTTGTAGGAGGGTCTGCAGTTTTTTACATGCAAGAAATTGCACATGATCCCAAGAATGGTATCGCCATAGTATCATACCAAGGAGAGGGAACGCCAGGGCGTACTCTTATGGATAAAAAAATAGTAACATATGATGGAAAAATAACAAAATGCTTAGCGAAAATCAAGCAGTTCGAGTTTTCTGGACATAATAGTAGAAGAGAATTATTTGAAATTCTAGATAGGATTAAAGGCAATCCTCAAGTCCTCACTGTTCATGGTGATGGAAATTCATGCATAAAATTTGCCGAAGAGATCAAAGAAAAGTATGGTTTTGATGCAAAAGCACCCTCACAAGCCGATGTGATAGAATTAGTCTGATATTCAGAGATACCACTTTAAATGATTAAATAGTATACTTTAGATGAAATTTGATCCAAACAGAGAATGTCGCTAATTTTCATAGCATCTTAGAACCAGTGACTACGGTCAACAGTGGACAGATGTTTTTATGGGAAAAATATCAAAATATTTGGTATGGCGTATATGGCAATCATATACTCAAGTTTTCGATTCGCGAAGATAGTAGCCTCTTTTTTGATTCATTTCCTAAATTAAATCATTGGGAAAAAATAGTATTTAGACTAGATGATGATATCGATTACATATCTTCTCTTTTTGTATACGATCCTACAGTATCGCAATTATTCAGGACATATTCAGGATTGCGTCTAATGAGACAAGATCCGTATCAATGCATGATCTCTTTTGCATGCTCTAGCAATACAAACATTACAATGATAAAACAAATGTTAAGGAATCTGTGCAGAAAGTTTGGTAAGAAGACTCAAGTAGATAAAAAAACGTTCTTCACATTTCCTCCAGTAAGAAATCTATACAATGCCTCAATAAATGATCTTTGTTCATGCGGTACTGGTTACAGAGCGAAAACAATAAAATCCATAGTCGAGAACATAGTATCAGGCTCCTTAAGAATTAATGAACTATATCATTGCAATTATGATGAAGCGAAGAAAAAATTGCTGAGTATCTATGGTATTGGTAACAAGATAGCTGATTGTATTTTATTATTTTCATTAGAAAAAATTGAGGCATTCCCAATTGACGTTTGGATATCAAGATCTCTTTATTCTTATTATTCAAAATTATTAAATGGACAAAATTTACGATTGAATCTAAAATCTACCAAATTAACTGCCAATCAATATGATGTAGTATCAAAGACAATGCGACAGTATTTTGGAAAATATGCTGGGTATGCCCAACAATATCTATATTTTCATATGAGACAAGAGGCAAATAGAAAATGGTAAGTTAAGTGTAACGACACTTACATGATTCCTTAGTTTAAATCTAGCTCACTTGCCATAGTCGATCTATTTTGGTAGTATATCTACTGAGTGGCAGTAACTCCAAATAGCCAAATCCACATTCATCCAGTACGGTTTCAAAGTCATAAGATTGATTTAAACTTCGCTCTTGCATGGAGCAAGTACTTAAGGCTTCTTTTATTTTTCGACATTTGGACAGGTCTCGACTATACACATACCAGAGGCTATGTGCACCCCGTAGATCGAAAAGCTGTCTGTATACATCATTAGTAATCTTTGAATAGTATCTGTTCATCAATTCAATATTCACATCTTCCCATGAGGGCGTCCTCCATTGCGCTATTTTGTAAAAACCTAGATCGTCATATTCTGCCGCAAGACTAATTCCCTCGTCTAAGGTAGTAATCACAACATCTGTTTTGTCTGAAATATGTTTTCTAAAATCTGTACCTGGGTCCATCCATCCTACAAAAATAACATCAAACTGACCTTCAAGGTCTGCAATATCGCCTATAGTGATATGGTCCTGCTTTACTTTCTGAAATAGATAAAAGATATTG
>JBIOZE010000134.1:0-5979 GCA_044870745.1 Nitrososphaeraceae archaeon
GATAACGGAACCGACTTGATATCACAAGCAGTAACTTTATTATTTATTGCGACATGGTCAAAGCTAAACACCCTCCCAGCACCAAATTTTTCCAATATTTTTGCCTCTCCACAACCAAAATCACCTATCAAGTGACGAGGTGACATCTGACTTAATCTTTTTATTATCTCATCAAATGGAACTATAGGCCAAGATTTGCGAGCTTCTCTATACTGCCTATGATACATATCCCATTCCTTTGGGTCGCCTGACATTCTCTTATGAGTCGTTTCGGAATTCTCATTGTTAATTTTGTTATTTAATTTAGTAAAATCCCCGTATCTTAATATTCTCCTCTCTGTTTCTACAGGTGTGATCACCACATTAAGGTCTCTCCTTATAACGGTGGAAATTTCATTACGCATAAGTCGTTCATACCATTTGATGGCCTCAATATGTGCTTGATGTGGTGTCGCCAGGTTCTTTAATGGCATTACACCATCTACTGCACAGTCGGCTAGTGTGCGTTTATACTCTATTCTGTTCCATTTTATGAATCGGTCATAAGGAAACAAGCCATTTAGGTTTGCTTCGATTATGTGAACATTTACAAAATTTTTGTCCTGTCCTGGTCTAACCAGTCTTCCTATTAGCTGCTGATATTGGGCATTAGTCCAAGGTAATGTGTTTATTATGAGATTATTGCAAACTCTTTGTATTCCGTCCAAGCCTGTTGATATTGGCTTTGATGCTAATAGAACTTGTACATGCTCGTCTGTGAAAGACTTGAGGTCACGAAAAGAGCCAGTATATTCTGTGAAAGTATAACCCGCATTCGCCACAGCCTCTCTTAATTTTGGAATTATGCCGGTCACATATTCTGTATAAATAATTGTCTTGCCTTTTATACGATTGATTATCTCCGGTATTCTTGCATCTGTTAGAAATTGCTCCAGTGATGAGGGATTTCTCCTGAGTTCCTTTATATCAACATCTTTGGGTATTTTGGCTATTACTTCTACATGTTCTTCATTCCGGTATATCTTGTATTCCGGCATCTCTCGAATTGATATCGTTGACAACTTTTCATACAACATAATTGCGTTTGGAACAGTTTTATTAGTTGAAACGTCATCATAACGTTTACCTGTAATTATCTCTAGTAACGATTTTCCCTCAACAAGGTCGTTTATGACTGGTGTTGCCGATAGCCCTAACACCTTAACGATTTCATTATCATTATCCTTACTCCTATTTCTAATCGCGGTCATCATCCCTTCCAAATTTCGATGCCTTTGACTTGGTTCTTGGTCTTCACTTCCTCGTTTCTTAACATAATGGATTTCATCCAGAATAATAAAATCTATTTTTTCCTTCGCAAGTGTTAATATTAAATTTGTTGAATATTCCTGACTGAATTTATCATAATTCAATACTAGATATTGGTATTTGTTATAATCGCACTTTGTGTAGAAGGCTTGCTTTCCAGTTATTACTATTGAATCATGAAATATCTTCTCTATCTCATTTTTCCATTGTTCGACAACATCATTAGGACATACTACAACGGTCATCTTGCTTTCTATTACTCTGCTTGCCAATACGGCAGATAATGTCTTACCAGCACCAGTTCCTGAAAAATTTCCAAAATAATTACTTGTGTTAATCTTATGTGCTACATATAATTGCATCAGTTTTGGTTCGCGTTCAAAAGAGTAACCACTGGGAAGATTATTTTTTATTTCTTGTGCTCCTTTATAGTCCTTTAGAAATATATCTATTACAGTATCATGATATTTGTTACCATTTTTTTTGATTGTTGAAATGAATCTGTTATTTTCTTCTTCACTGCGTGGAAAAACTTTTTTCCATAATTTGTTAATTGAACGACTAACAAGAAACTGCATGGTTTCCTCATCTACAGTAATTGATTGTATAGCATTTGTACTCTCGAGAATCTCCTCTGGTGTCTTAATGTTATTGTACTCTAACGGGTCTTCTGTCTTCTGCTGATTAATCAGGCTGGCAATTTCTTGTGTTGATGCTATCTGTATTTCTCCTTCTACTTCGTTTATTGCTTTCTGTTCTGGTTCAACGTTACTAAATATAGATAAATCAGGCGGTACTTCTGAATTTGAATTTGCATAATCCTCTATGGCCTTAAGTCCTTCTTTTGTCTGTACAGCCCCTGTAAAATTTTTAAAAAACTCGACATGACGATTTCCCTCTAAATTGAGCAATCCATTGACATGTAAAATCCTCCATAGGACAAGCTCATCGTCAGCCCAACGATATATTATTTTGTCGTCAATCATGCTTCGTAATAACTCTTTTACTTTCCTAACGGACCAAATCTTTTCTTCATAACCGAGAAAATCTGGCCACCCTTTCCATTGTGGGTAGAAATTTTCTGGGCTTCTGGGTATATCTTGTGGCATATTTTCCGAAGTGCTGTACTTTTGCCAGTCTGGATAGCCAGTTAAGTCAAGGCCGTGTGCAAAATCTCGTGCCTCTTCATAACTTCTATATTTCTTGAGACCATAGGCAACAGTGTTTGTACCTAGCCAATCACCAAAGCTTATCCAGCCCTTGTTCTTGTATGTCCTGTAAGGTTTTGCCGGTATATCAGGAGGCTTTTGGTCGGAGCCACAATACTTCTTCCACCTAGAAGCGCTCTTTAGACCTAAAGAACGTACGAAACTCCTTGCACTTTCAAAGGGTCTGTAATGTTTATACTGGTCGGCAATTCTATCTGTGCCCAACCAGTCACCCCAACTTGACCAATCAGTGTATACTTGCGGTGGATTAGAAGGTATATCGTCTGGTTTATTAGTGGAATTGCAATAATTCCTCCATTCTCTAAGGCTCTTTAATCCTAAATTATTTACAAAATTCTTGGCATCATCAAATGATTTGAATCTCCTACCTTTCAGAGGGCTGCCCAACCAATCAATCCATTTTTTCCATTTCTTTTTATAAACAATATACGGTTTCGCAGGAATGTCTAACGGTCGTTTCCCTGACTTGGAAAATACCTTCCATTCGTCAACAGTTGTCAGTCCTAATGTGTGCACATATCTTCTCGCCGCTTCATATGACCTATACTTTCTATTACGACTGGAAAGATTTTCAGTACCCAACCAATCACCCCAACTAATCCATTCTGAATTGTATGTTCTGTCTGGACTTGTGGGTATGTCCGGTGGCTTCTTGCCAGAATTACAAAATTTTCTCCAATCCTTTGAGCTTTTTAAACCTAATTCATGAACAAAATCTCTCGCATCTTCATAGGAACGAAAATTTCTGGTTCTACCTGTACCCAACCAATCACCCCATCCCTTCCATTCTTTATTATAAACTCTCCATGCTGCCCTTGGGATATTTTGAGGTTTAGTTCCCGAGTTACAGTAAATGTTCCATTGTTGTGATGACTTTAGTCCAAGATTGTGAACATACTCTCTTGCGTCCTCAAATGGAAGGAATTTCAATCAAACAATCATCATTGAGGTACAAAATATTCTTTTAAGGAATAAGTGACTAGTTAGAAACATCTTCTTAAGAATTCCTTGTATTCCGAGTTATTCTTTACAAACTTCTCAATTTCTTCTTCATTAAATCCCAATCCATATGTAAGCAAGATTCGAAGAATTATACCCAATTTTCCATTTATATTAAATAACTCTATGCCGGTTGCAGCATTTTGTTCCTTTTCAGGACTATAGTGGGTATAGTAATGTCTTGTCTCGGTAATCTTGAAAATAAATGAGTCTATTTCGTCCGAGTTCTTAAATAACTTCAATAGTAAGGCATTTGTTTTAATGAGGTTCTCAAGTCTCTTTCTAAGAATAATATTATTACTATGTTCCAATACCTTTGTAATCCACTCTTTGAATTTATCAGGAACGAAATCGATTATTGATTTACTAATAGACTCAAATTCAGATTTATCGAATTGAAGCATATCTGGATATTTCATTCTATGATATACTTCCAAAGATTGAATCAAATTAGAAAATGTTTGAAATGAATAATTTTGTGTATTAATAATGGAACCAAAAAAGAGTTGGATGGCCGATTCATACTTGGTTTCAAGAATAAACCATCGCTCGACGTACTGTTGTATGTTTTTTTTAATTTCATCAAAAGGAATAAAAATGTTATAGGGAGAAATTGAACTAGGTTCTGGGTTTTTTGACAAGCCAGGCAAAATGACTATTTCAGGGTAGATGGTATTACCATCATTTTGGATAGTATTGGCAGGATGTTTTCCCTTTATAGAAAGATATGAAATTGGTTGTGATATCATCAAAGTCAAGAAATTAATGAATTTATTCAGCGTTTTGAAGTAGTCATCAAAACCCTTCTCTACATCAAAACTCAAATTAACAAGATATTTTTGAGATATTGAGACATCTAGAGGTTTATTTTCATCGGTCATTCTTCTAAACTTAATTGAATGTGCTGGTACCAATTCAATTGATAAATCGTTTTCAACTTTAGTTTTGTAAGTTTCAGGAATATTGACAGATATTTTTTTAGTATTACCATCAAAAGAATATTCTATTCCCGAAATGCCCATCCATTCATCCAGAAGAGAAAGTTCCACAGCTATACTCTTGAACCTTATTTGTTCTGAATTCTGCAAGTGGATACCGACTAATATGACTTGAACCCAATAAACCGTGGAAAAAACGCCATTGTTAAATGATGTTTGGGATTCTACACAATTACAGAGAGTCATTTTTTTTCCATCTATCTCCGTATGAAATGAATCAATCCAATTGATTGCCTTCTCAGTCAGTAACTTATTTTTTTCAGGTGTTTCCATCTCTAATACATTTTTGGGAAATTGAAGGTAGCTCGGCGAAGTCCATCCTACTTGCAGTCTAAACTTATCTATTATAGTTTGTACGTTCAAATCATTAATTTCATTTTCCCAATTCATCCAAATTTCAAATGGCATTCCTCCGAAAGACGGAGATGTAATAAATATTACTTTACTTTTTGTGATACCAGCGACTAGATTGAATTCTCTAAATATAGGGAAAATTTGGATATTTATTTCTCGAATCTTCAATTCTTTTTCTAGGGCAGCTCCGAAAGCCTCAAGGAGTTTTCTAAGCCTCCGTTCATTTTCTGAATCAAGGTTTCCGCCTGTACGATAGGCTCCAGCCCACGCCACGTTGCCAGTATCTTCGCCCACATCATCCATGTAGCGGGGGATGAACATAAGTATTAGACGACGAAAATGTCTGTAGCTCTCGAAAAACAGAGTATCATATCAAAAAACTAAGAAAACTTTAAAGCATGTTTGTGCAGCATCATGCCAAGAAATCTACAATTAGCACCACTATCGTCACGCATCTCTCCGGGCCCGAAAATTATGTCAAAAATGGTTCACAAACCTCCGGTCTAGGTAATTAAAAGCTACAAATTATCTTTCTGCCTTTACGAGTGAGTATGTCAGCGCGCCTGCCGATACCACCAATGAGATGATAAATCCAACTAAAATAATTTCCAACTAGCTTACTCCACTTAAGTTTCTATTTGCGAATTCATGATAAACGTCTGGGTATCCAGAAATTAGCTCCATATTTACCTCCAGGACGTTCACATAATGAGGAGCAAATATCAATACATTGCTTACTTTATTTTTTTCTATATTAAATTGAATAACAGTCCTTAGCGTGTATTCTGGTAACCCTGTTGCTTTACTTATACGGGGAACCTGTGCATATGCATCTTCAGGGCTTATGTGAGGGTCTACAGTAGAAGTTGAATTTGCCGCTAGTCGAATATGTAAGAGCTTGTCAGATTTAAATTCTTGAGCTATCAGCTTTGAACCTACAATCTTACCATCCATTGTTAACATGCTGCCAGTTGATTGAAATGGAAGAGTCACATCGCCAATAAGGACCAATAATAAGGGATAAGCAATTCCTGTCGCAAGTATCATAAGTATTACAACACGAAGGGAAGGGTTCAAACTTTGTTTAAGGT
>JBIOZE010000135.1:0-8589 GCA_044870745.1 Nitrososphaeraceae archaeon
TAACCACTATAATGTTTATCGAGGTACAATAGCTGGCTTTCCTGTTACTCCAGGTACTACCGTTCCAGTCGGACAGCCAACTACTAACTCTTTCTCAGATAGCGGACTCGCCGCGTCGACTACCTACTATTACAAAATAGCTGCTTCAGATGATGCCGGCAATATTGGTCCTCTTTCAACAGAAGTGTCAGGCACAACAACCCAAACAAGTCCTGTTTTCTACAACGTAGCAATACCAGGAGACGGATTCGCGGGACTCCAAGCGGGCAGTAGTGTTAGATACGGAGAGGAAGTAAACACATCAAGCTCACTCTTAGTTGGGAAATCATTAAAAACTTGGAAAGTTCGCTTGAGAAAGCGAAATACACCATCAGGTAACATTACTGCAAGAGTAAGGAGGAGATCAGATGATGCAGTTGTTGCCACCTTTGCACAAACAATCAATTCTGCAACACTTAGTACTTCATTTGCTGAAGTTACATTTACTATGTCAACACCATATGTATTGCAAGTGGGAGACAGGGTAATGGTCGAATATGGTGGTCCATCAGGTATTGAACTTGAAGTATGGAATTCAGATAAATTTGATGGGGCAAACACCAGACGTGTAAGATATACTACTATCTATAGCGTTAGTAATACTGCCGAAGTAACAGGAAGCATGTCCTCTGCATAATAATCGATCGTAAAGATGTTGATTACCTAAGATTTTTGCTCAATAAATCTGAATTATCTATTTGACAACGTTGTACTGTCTCAGTCGACTTCCAGATTTTCGGGAGGTAGCTTATTCTCTCCCAATGTCGTCCCTGTTTCATCAACTCCTTGAAAGCCTATCTGGCCTCGTATTTCACCTTCAGGATTTGTCGATGTTCGAACGTTCACATAAATATTCCCTTCTTGCATGTGATTGATCAGATCAGTAATCTGTTTCCCCTTGATTGATCCTTGTAGATTGTCAGCTGTGAAGTTTCCTTCGGACAAAGTACCATTGACCATTTGAATTGGGGTAGTTGACTCAAATAGCTGTCCTACAATAGGACCATTCTTACCATAGGATGCAAGATGGATATCAGCATTAGTAACGTTATGAATATTCGTGACATTGAGAACATAACTTAACTTATCAGAAAGGAGAACAAAATTAACGTAACCCGTTGAGCTTGTATTTACAGGAGGTACCTCTTCATATCCCCTGAGGCCTGCTACATAACTTTCTTGCGCATTAGTCGCTGAAGGTGAAAAGCAGATTAATGAAATGAGGCCCGAAACAACGATAAAAAGTGCTACAGGGACTATATTTCTATTTTTTGTCATTTGAGTTCATCACCAAGTACCTATAAAAAATACTAAATTATTAATAAATGTTAACTGTACATGAAGCGGTAGTACTGTTGGCATGAAATGATCTGATATCAAATTAGGCGCTTGACGGACACCGGCTGATTGACATATGATCTTTTTACTTTGAATACAACTTCAGAGTTTCAGAAGTCATATTGGCTACATATGGTTCAAAATCACTATCATGTCTACTAGTCTCGAATCCAGCTTGTCCCGCACGCTTTGTAGTAACATCGATAATACCAGAATGAGATATTCTAGCAATATTCACCGATTCCCCCGCGGACCGAATAGTATCTCCTATAAATCGAGTATCCTCCAAGTTCAAAGTTGCATTGCCAGCTACGATATACTGATGGCCAAAAGTATTACCAACTTTGTTATTGATAAAAAGAGTATCATTATTATTGTACACTCTGATAGCATGGTTCGCTAAGTGTATTGAGTTATCACGGAAGATATTTTCATTTGCTCGATCCTTAACATCAATCCCATACAAGCCGAAACCTTCAATCTCATTAGATTTAAAGCTATTTAAATCTCCACCAATTCCCACACAAATCCCACTTCTGTTAAAACCTTCAACAAAATTCGCTTCAATAGTATTATTTTTTGCCCCCAAAGATACCCTTATTCCACATTGTAGAGGGTCAGTAATTGAGTTGATTGTGAGAACATTCCGAGTCGAATTATTTGTAACTGAAAGTCCGATATTAGATTTAGTAATTAAATTCCGAGTAACAGTGTTACTGTGTGATTCAGAGATTGCTAATCCAACATTAGACGATGATATGTTATTATATTTGACTGTAGAATTAATTGCTTTTCTGCTTAGCATCAGACCCACTTCTTGGTTATTCTCCAGCAAATTTCCTTCAAACAGAATATTTGAGCATTCTAAGGAGCAGATGAGTCCAATCCTACTGTTGTATATATGATTACCCTTAACTACCATATCGTGCGAGTGCAAGTGAGGATCCACACCATATCTTTTATTATCAAAAACTGTATTGCTTTCCAAGACCAAGTGACCGACATTTGTAGAAAAGAAGCCATACCAAAGATCATGAACCCTGTTACCTTTCAGTGTACTATAATCGCCTCCATAAAAGCTAAGTCCTTGTTTTCTGGAACTATTAAAGCCGAGATATGCGACTTCCGCATTTTCTAAATGTGAGGGTCCGGCTCCACTGCCCACGGTAATATATGGACGTGAAACAGAACCATCTGGTTTCTGAAATGTATAATTATTTCTGGAAGGGTCCCATGAAGTTATCTTAACACCAAGCAAGTCAATTCTTCCAAAAACTTGAATGAAGTGCGGCGAACTCTCATTGAAACTGCCAGACGTTACCGGTTCCATGCTTATGATCGACTTGCCTTCTGAGTTGATTTTAATCCATTTTGCTTCTGTTGCCTCAATGGTTAGGAGAGCTCCCTCTGACACGAGAATTGACGAATTCAGTAACCATGTATCGCCAGATGTTTCTTTCTTTAAAATATTATCATTATCTATTATATCATGTACCTCAGACAGCGTGCATTCATGAACTATTATGATAATCCGCCTGTCCTGATCGTAATTTGCGCACGGAATAGATGGTCCTTCATTTACCAATATATCATATCTCGAATAGAAAACAATCAAGATATAGATTAAAAATAATGCTGTTATGGCAGTAGAAAATATGATTACGATCTTTTTAGATTTTCTCATACTATGGGGAAGTAGTAACAGTTAAGGATTCCTTAGTCGGTACTAGCAGAGTATAAGGTTCATTGTTAGTGTCGACGATTGTTGTATTTGTGATATTACCCGCAGTAACATTCACCATCCCAGAACCATATATATGAACTGAATTGTTACCATCAGAGGATCTTATTTTATCGGACGAGAAAGTAGTATTATTCAGATTCAAGACAGAATTATCTCCCACTATGTATTCAAAGCGGTCGACATTTCCTATTTCATTTTGGAGAAAAACAGAATCAGTATTATTGCTTAGAGTAATTCCCGACTTTGTATTCTGAATTCCGTTGTTCATAAATGTATTATTCTGCAAATTAGAGTTAGTAACATATATGCCGTAACCTAATGCCCCGAGTATTAAATTAGATCTTATTTGATTGTCCGACGCCTGATTATTCACACAAATTCCGTGTCTTTGTGAATTCTCTATGACATTTGCAATTATGATATTTCCCGACCCCTTCGCAGAAATGCAAATTCCATTTTGGGAAGGATTAACAATTCTATTATGCATAACTAGATTTTCCTTTGGTGCATTCACCATCAGTATCCCATATCTCGCTGCATCCGTAACAGAGTTATTCTGAATTATGTTTCTAGATGAGTTTAACTTGGCCTGAATTCCAAAATCGATACTAGTTATTGTATTGTTATAGATTTCATTATTAGCTGATTGAGATATGGATATGCCGGTACTTTCATTTAGTATTCTATTATTCCTTACGATCGAATCCTGTACATTCTTGCTGAGCATTATTCCTGAATTAGTATTGTTATATACCTCATTCCCGTCTATGGTTATCTTCTTGCAATCTAAAGAACAAATTATTCCTATGTGACCATTACCGTATACCGTGTTGTTACGAATGACCATATCATGTGTTCCAGAATGGGGGTCTATGCCATACTTCAAACTATCATAAACATGGTTATCCTCAATGGTGACATTCCCTGTGCCTTTTGAGTAGAAACCGAACCACATGTGGTGGATAGTATTATTTCTGACTATACTGCCGTCACCTCCAGAAAAATAAAGTCCTTGACGCGGAGATCTATCATAACCCAGGTATGCAAGTTCTGAATTCAAAATCTTTGTACTTCCTGTGGAGTCAGGTAGTATTGCAATGGACGCTCTGTGAGCTGTTCCATTCGTAGAAGTATAGTTATTGGCAGTTGTATTCCAAGAGGATATCTTCACCCCGTCGATTCTTAAGGATCCCAATACATCAATGTGGTATGCATCTTCACTTGCGGTGGAATTAATCTTTAACCACTTTGTGTCATTTGAATCAATGGATAGGTATGCATCTGGTTCGATGGTCAAATTGGAATTCAATAACCAAACGGAATCATTTTCTTTTGTGAGGGCGGATGGATTACTTATGACATTATCAATCATGGTAAGGTTGGCATTCTTGCAGCTAATGCTTATTTCCTTTTCACGAGGATCATAATTAACGCAGAGTTGGGGATCAGATGCAGCTTGATGTAGGGTCATTCGTGTGTCTGGTGGATCATTCTTTTCCATTGGACTAGTTTTTTCTATCGCACCAGTTTTTTCTGTCCCTCCACTCTCTCCGGCTTCATCACTAATATCTGTCTGGGTTAAGTTAAGTGTCCTTGCTGTGAACAATCTTTCTGCTGCTACGTTTTGGACATTGAAAATCTCCGGAAATGCGTAAATTATTAATACCAAGGAAAATGCGATAACTGCGAGTGAACAAGATTCGAAGATGTGTTTTGGAATAGAATAACCCATAAGGAATGAAAATACAAAACGAGGTTATTTAACAATTAGTGGCAAATAATCCACATTATAACCATTATCTTGGAAGTATGTATAGCTACTGTCATTAACTTGCTTCCATTGTTATCTATTCCTTGACGTATGCGGAATGAAAGACAAAAATTTTCGAGATCGGCGAGAACATGTATGACTGATGTTTCGAGACTAACAATACTTGTTTCCTCTGAATTAATCGAAAAGTCGTGCTGATAAATCAAAGCGGCAATAAGTTATTGACAATGCGTACCTGCAAATGAGAGGACAAATACTAATTGACGGTGTTATTGATTATTTTCAAGGTACCGTTAATTAGTCTGACGGGGTTTCTTGATACGTTTACCAATTGGTTATTTTGAAATACATTGTCTTCAGCACTAGAATCTTTAGCGTAAATAGCGGTTCCTGAAGCTGCATCTATTGTATTATTCCTCATCATATTCTGAGATGGATTATAAAATAAACAGATTCCCGACTTGGATTGTAATACTTTATTTGAACTCATGGTATTGTTTAAGGCGCTATGACTTATTTCAATTCCGCATTTTGCAGAATTTTTTATGTAATTACTATAAATTTGATTATGGGATGAATTGGACTTTATTTGAATCCCATTATTATTATCTGAAATGTCATTGAGGTAGATCTCGTTTCTATCAGAATCAGATACAGAGACACCAGTATTTTCATCCTGTACTTTATTATTCCTTATGATCGAATTCTGTACATTCTTGCTGAGCATTATTCCTGCATCCGTATTGTTAAATACCACATTCCCGTCTATGGTTATATTCTTGCAATCTAAAGAACAGATTATTCCTATGTGACCATTATCGTGTACCGTGTTGTTACGAATGACCATATCATGTGTTCCAGTATGGGGGTCTATGCCATACTTCATATCATCATATACGTGGTTATCCTCAATAGTGACATTACCAATACGTTCTGAGTAAAAACCATACCACATATGATGAATAGTGTTATTTTTTATTATGCTGTTGTCTCCTGCCCAGTAAGATAGTCCTTGACTTCGGGAAACGTTGCCATCGCCTAGATACGCGATTTCCGAATTAGTAATATCCGTTCTCCCTGTAGCCGTCGGTAATACGGTGATGGACGCTCTAGGCATGTTCCCATCCGTGACAGCATAACTGTTGGAGCTCGTATTCCATGACGATAGTTTTACTGAATCTATTTTCAATGAGCCCAATACCCCTATTCGGTAGACGTTATCTGCATCTGCAGAATTTATTTTTAACCAATTCGTATCAGTTGAATTGATAAAAAATGTGCTGTCTCCACCGATCTTAAGGTTAGCGTTTAGCAACCAAATTCCGTCCGACTCCTCCTTGAGTACAGAGGGATCATTTATGAAATTAAGCAAAGTTTCTAGATTAGAAGAGCGACAGCTTACTGAAATTAGCCTAAGCGATGAATCGTAATAAATGCAATTTTCGGAACTAGCCACGGTAGTTTCTGCTAAGTTTACAAATAATGTAGGTACTGCCAGCATGAGAATAGAAAATACTACCACTTTCAAGCACGGGTGAGTTGTGGGCATCCGCATATTCAAATTGGTTTCAAGTCCCTTGTCAATATTTTTCAATATTTCTAATTTCCTATCCTTTTAGGATGAGTTCACCAGGTGCAGACAAAGAATTTCCTAGTAATGCAATCTGCATTTTTGAGTCGAAAGGCGGAATTTGCATCGAAATAATGTTATTTTCTGAGCTAGTTATATTTGAAAATGGAATTTGTTTATTGTTTGCAGAGTCTACTACGGTAACAACATCATCCAACAGCAATTTGGGGATATTAACTACTAGAGTGGATGCAGATTTTGGATTATTCTCTAAATTAGTAACTTGCGGATCATTCTGTATATCTATGAGCATCTTATTTTCACTTTGAATAAATTGAACTGCCGATATTTTAAGTATAGAGGAAGCATTTATCTCAATGGGGAATAAATATTGCTTTTTGGTACCTAAATCTATCGAATCCAATTTCCATATATTGTATGCACCGAAGTAGATGTCACCGTTAGGGGACTGTGAAATGCCTATGATGGGCTTAAACGGATAGTTCTCCAGGTCAATCTTAATTTCTTCAACTATTTCCCTTTTATTTCTGTCAAAAGAAAGGGCATAGATATCGCCCTGGTATGTCCCAAGTAGGAACTTGTCTTTCAATAGTGGTATTTTATCCCCGTGGTAGTAGATCATCTGCGTAGGCGCAATAGTGTCCCAGTAGCTCCTTAAAGGTATGATGGATAATGATGGGTCAGACTGCTCGGGAGGCTGGTTTGCAATCTGTTGAGTTGGAAATCCATAGTTGCCCCCTTTCTGGATCAGATTTATTTCATCGTAATGATAGTCCCCGTTCTCACTTACCAATCCATTACCGAATCTATCAAAAGCGATTCCATACATATTCCGATGGCCTATAGTATAAACAGGCGAGTTAGCAATCGGGTTATCTGCTGGAATTGTTCCATCTCTATTTATGCGAAGAACCTTGCCAATGACTATCGATGAATCTTGGGCAAACGGGTGTTCTGTCGCATCACCTACTGTAATGTATAGTTTATCATCAGGTCCAAATGCCAGTGCTCCTCCCGAGTGATAACCCTTTAAAGCAAATATGCGATCAATTAATACTGTTTGATCCACAGCTTTGTTATCTTTTTCAGTAAATCTCACTACCTTATCAAATACTTCATTCGTATTCTTATCAATACTTGTGTAATACAAATAGACAAAATGGTTTTCGGCAAACTTGGGGTCAACGGTAATACCAAGTAACCCTTGTTCCCAGTTTACAAAATAATCGTCTATAACAACGAATGGCTGGGCAAGAACCTGAGAATCTTTCATAATTCGAACCTGTCCAGTATTTTTTTCGCTTATGAATAGTCTACCGTCAGGTGTAAATGCAATGCTGGAAAGAAGAGTGCTGTGTAGTCCAGTATTACCATTTCCCGACACATCATCTAAGTGATTATCAAATGTCCAGGCTGCAATCAAACCTCGAGTATTTGAATCACTAGCATTGGAATAAATGTCACTTATCTCTTCTTTGTCAAGAGCTTTATTGTATATTCTGAGATCGTCGAGAATTCCAGTCCACCTGTTGCATGATGCACAATAAGATGACGATCCTATGGTAAGTGGAAGACGGGGGCTCCCCGAATAATTTCCTGAATATTTAGTCTGACCCACAAGTTGCCCGTCACGATATATAGCAATGGCAGATCCATTGAAAGTTCCCACAATATGATGAAACTCATTAGGCACTAACTTTACATCAGAAGAAGGTATTATATCTCCGTCTTTCTGAGTTACAACGAACCTAAGGGTTTGGCCCGAACTATTTGTATTACTCATATCAAAAAACCAACCTACGGAGTTACCACTATCCGTATAGGATAAAATTTGACCTAACGGCTCTGCCTCTTCAGTTCCTTTAACCCAGAAGGAAACCGCAAAGTCATTAAAGGTAATGTTACTAATACTAGGAAAATGAATTGCTTCTCTATAAGGTGCTCGCATATCTATAGCTTCCCCGAACTTGCCTGGTACAAAAAAAGGCATTCCATCAGACAATTCGTAAACAATCGATGAAGAAGCACTGTACTGGAAGCCGCTTAAGTTGTTATGCATGGGGTCACAGTGCACTAGATCCGCGTATTGAATACACCCATAATATT
>JBIOZE010000136.1:0-2861 GCA_044870745.1 Nitrososphaeraceae archaeon
GATATTATCGACTATACTAACAATTTCGTTACTAATGGCATCTATCTTATTGCGAAGTCGACGGCGAGTTGGAACAACCTAATTTTAGTAGTCTTAATGGATATGATTAGTTTAATGAAACTTGAAAATTTTTGATTAGCTGTTGTAGATTAGTATGAATTTTTATACCCATTCAACCGAACCCTCATACTATAAGGGACTTAATCCCACCGAACCAGCTACTAACTAATAGTAACAATTTACCTAATGATTATGAATGGTCCACAGTTATTTTTTGAATCTTCGGAGATGCCGTCTTCACCTCCGCCTCCGCCAGCACCAAATGTATTAGGTTGACTGGTTGTTTGACTAGAAGAAACGTTAGGTTGTCCCACAACAAAGGAATCAAACCCTATTGCTCCCAAACCTAATACTGATGTAACAATTATCATCGTGATTGACAGTTGTTTAGTCATTGAATATGTTTTAACTTTCAAAGATAACTATTCGACGTTTAATTAGAGGAACCTTCAATTAAAATTGAATTCTAAGGACCTAACGCGTCGTCCTCCATCTCTGTGGA
The DNA here is from genome assembly GCA_044870745.1 of Nitrososphaeraceae archaeon. Taxonomy (GTDB): domain Archaea; phylum Thermoproteota; class Nitrososphaeria; order Nitrososphaerales; family Nitrososphaeraceae; genus TA-21. The sequence goes on from JBIOZE010000136.1 coordinate 563, forward strand.
GTGCAGAAACTCCTGCTGAGATACCTATCAAAATAATGCTCTTTATTTCTATAAGTCTGGTATTCTTATGACTGAAATCTACCGAAACTTATACCATAGGGGACTTAATCCCCACGCGCCCTGACTGCTACTGACAAATGTACTTGACCTGTCAGGTTTCAATAGGTAAATGACTCAGATTGCCCATAATAAAGCAGAAAAGGAATTACAAGATTTATCATTTCTTGTGATGAAAAATCGTTATAATTACAACCACACAGTATCACCAGGCCAATTTGCTTGCTAGGGTTAAACCCAATTATGCTTGAATATCCATCTATCGAACCAGTATGCCAAATGACCTCTTTCCCAAAATCCGTGGTTACTGTCCAGCCTAAACCAATGTAATCTTTAAGCGATTTATTTTCAGAAGATTGACCAAATGCATGTCTTATTAAATGGGTCTCCTGTATGGAACCACTAAATTTAGTTTGTATTAATCCGATATTTGCTGACAGATACCTTAGCAAATCATTGACCGTAGAATACATGGCACCAGCTGATTGAATTGTTTCGGGTACAAATTCCATGTTTACTTCTTTTCCTACTATATGACCTTGAGCAAATCTGGATTTAATATCATCAGGAACTGATATTCCTGAAGTATTCATACGCATTCCGGTGCTCTCCATAGCAATAACATTTAGAATTCTATCTTTTACGAGTTGATCAAACGAAACTCCAACCCTCAGGGATAGAATATGACCTAAAAGACCCATCCCAATATCAGAATAGCTTGCTTTTGTCCCTGGCTCACTTGACAGAGTTGTATTTGACACAAAGTCATAGACTTGTTGTGTAGTGTAACTGTGATTTCTAATCCAACCTGTTGGAAAATCAAGCATGCCGGAGGTATGAGTTGCCAGGTTCTCAAGTGTTATCTTATGTCCATTATAGGAAGGGACTGTCACTCTATCAGCTGGAAGATACTTTTCTATAGGATCGTTTAAATTGATCAACCCTTGATTTACCATGTCTGCCAAAATAGTGGCCACAAATGTTTTGGATATAGATGCTATATCAAACACAGTATTTCCATCGACTCTTGTAGAATTGAAATTTGATATGTTTCCATATCCAGAAACCTGTGTCCCATTTGGAGTTATAATACCGGCTACAATTGGCACTGCAATATTAGAATCTAAAACAGAACTATTTTTAGAAAAAGAAGAATTGCGAGATGAAGGATGATCAGATACTATCTCTTTAAACTATCCCAAAAGTGTATTTGATAACTCGTTTTTAGAAGAGTAATGAGAATTATTCCACAGGGAAATTTGATCATGTTGACTATATGCTAACTGAAATTGATTTTGAATAGTGTTAGAAGATGTAAAAGAATATAAGATAACCAAAGTCGACAAAAGCAAACATGTAGATAGTCTTCTGTCAATCAAATACTTTCACATTTCATTTCACATATATAAAAATTCATGATCTCATAACATTTTATTATATGACTATTTATGGGGTTATAGGATTGCAAGAATGCATTAGAACCCCGCTACTACTCGAGACTCAATCCCCACAGGCCCGAACTTAGATTAGCATCATGAATTATAATAAACAAACCCCACATCCCTATAGTACTTATGAAGATCCTCCACCTATTCCTGATGATCCAGCAATCAACCAAGTACCTATATCCACTGCAGTCTAGGACCTTTCTCATCATGGATGAAGCCTTCTGTTGCAAGGGCAAGAAGGTTCAAATGGGATGTACAGACCGTCGAAGCCGGTCATGATGTAATGATTACACATCCAAATAAGCTAGCAGAAATCCTACTTCAAATCGCCAATAGGTTGCATGTATTCAGAAATGAAAATTCTGCATAATAGAGCTGTCAAAACGACGTTGGCTAGATAGTAGCTGTTAGAATTGCACTGCGACCAACCAACGGACTCAATTGTTCATGTTCTCCGTGCAAACCAGGAAATTCGCGGAAGCATAGATTACTGTGTACTCATGACACTGCCCAGTTCTTACACTTTTAGATCTAGAAGTCTAAAGCTAAAATTTTAACTATCATAATTGTACTCAGTATTAGGTGACTCGCGGTCTGATATTCTCAGCCATAAGTATTCTTCTCATAATGCTAGGTACAATGATATCTTCTTTTTCTTCCTATTCTGTCTTTGTTCCAGCAGCAGCGGAACAATCAGATCAGCACAAGAAGCAAGTTACACTCAATGCAATCTTAGTTGAACCCAAGCCAAGATGGGATATATTGCTTAAAAGTGCGATGCAAAAGCTACAGGA
>JBIOZE010000137.1:0-17173 GCA_044870745.1 Nitrososphaeraceae archaeon
GGTAATACTCGACTTAGGGCATTTGTGGACATGAGTTTTTTTTTCAAGCATCGTTTGGTCAAGGAGCTGGTCGAATGTGAATCTAAATTTAAGAGAATCCCTACTTTCCCTTTTAAATTAATCTGCGCGTATTTGGAATCTGACATATCTTCCCTCTCAACAAACACTTATGACAATCTACAAGAACACCACAGGCACGTTTATTTAATACCTGAATAATCTTGAAAACTTCCATTATATATTAAATCATCAATGGTATTGCTAATTACTCTTGCTTTAAATTTTCTATGGTTAACCTACATGCGATGTCACGCATCGTTAGTGGAAGTTCATCCTCTATCAAGGTGACTGAATGCCAGTTATCGACTCATTAATTGATTCATTAATTGATTCCCTAAATTCAGGTGCCTTCGCAAATAGATAACTGTATATTTGAGCCAAATCGTTATTAGATAATCTGATGCTCCTATTCATGCAGTAGAACGAAAAATTCGACATGATTCGCGATAGAAACACGCCCAATACGAAATCCTCTTGATTGGTAACTACATCACTCAATAGAGAGTTATTTGCTTGAAAATGAGTTATTACCATTGGTAATTCTTTCAAGGTTTCATCGATTGACTCATTAAATTGCTGGCTTACGTGATCACCAATTGTTAGTGACACCAAATTAGTGCTGGAAGTTTTCCCACTATTTCGTATATCCGAAGTTAAGTGTTCATCGTCAGTTCGTATAATCCAATTTGTCAAATTATGATCCAATTTATGATATTTTATTAGATGATCCCTTCTCTCATTTAACGGTATTTCTGATTTACAAACACCGCATTTCATAGTGAGCAAATAGACAGAATCTTTTACTTAAACAACACTATCCTAAAATAAGATAGTTTTTAAATAAGGAAAAATCTTCAGTCCTTTTTAACCTATTTAAGGGTTTGCATCTGAAGACGCATGTTAATGCTTCAAATATATGCCTAAATCCTTAGTCAAAGAAAAGATAAATTGGACTGGATTTCTAAATGTTTTTCCGTTTACAATTGGTCGATAAGTTTGAGCTTCATAGTATGTTCTAGATTGCGAATCGTACTTATCGTTCATCATTTATAAGATTATATAATGAAATTGTTTTTATAGTAATGTCTAATTATTAAAGCCTAGAAAATGAATATGAATTCGAAGTCATCAAGATATGCTAAAGTATGTGTTCCTCTTGTTGCGACAATTATGATATTTGCGGTCATGACTGCTACGATGCATCAAAATACCTCTGCCCAATCACAAAACAATACAACTCCATCAGGTGGCACTAACACAACCGTTGGCGAACTAGAGACAGTTTCTATCCCAGTATCAAAAGGATTTGTAGATGGGAAAATAGCGTATTTTATTGCCACTGATGCATCAGATAGCCAGATTGTTTCATCTGTTTCCAATAGTACCGATTTCAAAGTCAACTACGCACCAGTTCTAGCGGATACCAACGAATCATCTCGACAACAAGGTTATGTATTTATTAATGGTATGAAAGGCGAGGGACCGATGGGATCGCAGATGTCCGTAGCATCAGCATTGCCAGAAGATGAAGGATATAGCCCATTATTCGAAATAAATTATGTAAAGTGGGATTTGAATGCAACCAAGAATATGAGAGTTCTCAAATCAGTAGATGAAATTACGGCAGCTGAAAAAAATGGCGAATTGACAATTACTAAGTCCAACATAGTAATCAATAGTCCAGCAATTACTATGACGCCTCCATAATTATTTCAAACACAATATCACGATTTTCACTCACTGACTACAAGATCGTGGCCAGATTTGATATCTTACTCTTACTAGTATCACTATTATAGTAAAGACTCCTTCCGTTTTTACTATGGAAAAAGTAAATCTCATCAATAATGTACAACAACCGCCTTATCTCAGGTGGAAACGAGAACTAATTTGATTTGATAATTGGTCGTCTCTCAATTGTTATTACTTGATATTTCAAAAGGAGCCAACAAGTATACACAGTTAGGATCGATTATTAGCTCAAAGGTTTGGTTCAATTTCTCTGACACTGAAATTTTTGATATCTACATCAGATGCACTGTCCCATCTAAAGGTAGTAATAGGACCTCCCCAGGTTATAATTTGATCTGGATCTCCTCCACATTCTCCGCCGTTATTACCCCAGCCGCCATTATCAACCCGCTCGTTTACCTTCACCCATTGATTATTGTTATCCTTATCTAGCCACATTTCCAGCTTTACTCCAGTTTTACCAGCCTCTTGCGTATTATACATGATGGTCTTGAATCCAACCCACTTTCCATTGAGCGGACCCATGCTCTTTTGATGTTCGCTAAAGACATAACCACCACTGTGCCATTGCTCCTTGGCCCAACGAGTTTCTCCGTTGTAGTAAAGCCCGCCTTTGTACGCTACTCCCTCACATCCTTCAGGATTACCCGATCCAGTATGCCTACCACCTCTCGCATACCATGCAAAATTATCTCCCGATCCTGAGTTAACTTTGACATAACCTGTAATTTCAAGATCTCTCCAATCGTTAGGAGATTGCATGTACCCCTTGGCCGCTATCTCACTATGGTCTAATGTAGAGATTTGCGATGGCTGATATCCACTTGATGTGAATACACCCATTCTGACTTTTGTGGATTTCACCTTGAAGGATCCATCTGAGTTTTCGTTTAACTGAGTTTGGGGCGAAAAGTGGGAGTCATCTTCAGGGCTTTTTTTCATAAACCATTCTTCACCATTTTCTTTTGTTGGATAAATTTCTCGAATGCCGAATTTATCAGATTTTGCTTTACCATTCGTCGGTGCATCTACTTTTTCTTCACTCGTTGGCGCATCTACTTTATCTTTAGATTTATCATCCTTTTGAGAATCTTTTTTATCATCTAGGTTAGTTTTAGAATCGCTGGTACAGTTTTCGTCGACTTTGCCGTTCCCATTATTATCTTCATCGTCATTACAAATTTCAGGTTCTGGTTCTGGTAGGCTATTACTTCCGGTCTGAGCGGTGTCACCACTAACTGATCCTGAAGTATTAGGTAAGCCACAATTTTCATCGAGTCCAGGGGTACAAGGCATCATATCTTCTAATAATTTCATAATGCTTTCTGAACTACAGGTTTCGTCGACTTCACCATTGCCGTTATTGTCTTTATCGTCAAAACAAACCTCCATTTCAGGACTAGGGCTGATAGCGCTATCCCCCACCGATTCATTCGTAGAAGAAGAGCCAGTGAAAGGATCCAAAAACGCAAATGGAGTTGAGATGGCAAGTGACGTGTTATACATATAGAAACTAAATATTGGAAACATACTTATCATTATAACAATGCCAATTTTGTAACTATTTTCTAAGTCCTTTGATACAGAAGCTAATGAATGACTACATCGTAATACTGGCAATGAAAATTTAATATCTACGAAATGGCTTAATGACGGCCTACCTGACACGATTTTAAAGCTATTCTTTAAACATTTATGCAAAAGCGTGATTTTTACTTAAACACATTCTCTAAATAATCTAAGATAACTCCTTAACGGGCATATGGTATGTAAATGTCAATAATAATTGATGTCCCCTCTCTAGTAATATTCTACCTGAAATTATTTATCATCTAGCAATATCTTGTCACTCCATGGATCTTGCTTCAGCAGAGGAAGTATCAAAATAAGGTCCTATCAAAATAAGGTCCTTTAATTATAGTCATAATTTATGATGTCGCATTTGATAGATACTCAAAGCTCCCTAGTCAGATAGTCGCGACTTCTCTTGTTTTGTCCACATGTAAGATTAGATGCCATGATTAGAGAAAATTACGTTCCGTACTACCAATTATGCGTTAGTCTCGTAACTCCTCATCATTGTTTTCTACACTATAGCAAATAACTGTTGACGTAGATATTTTTGAAATTTTAGCTAAAGAGAGACTTAAAGTATTTTCTTAAAAGCTATGTGACTTTAACACTTACTATCACCATTAATGTTTTTTTTGTCACAATCAAGAGATATTGTTCCTATCATTTCCGCCACGGTGTAAGATCAGCAAGAGAATACTAATTCGAGTCTAAATATCCCCCCGTCAAATTAAAATATGCTAGTGACGCCTGTGACATGCTACCTTTTGTGCTAGTGAATGAAGATGAAGCTAGAAAATTAAATTTTCCACTCCTTGCAGATGAATATACCTCTAGTTCAGATTTCAGCAGGAACGCCCATTAGTTTTGAATTTAAGAACACACCGAGAGAAATAAATGCATTCGGCATTGAATATGACGCAGACACAACAAAAGTATATCCACTGAGCAAAATTGGAAAATATGAATTTAGTTCTGGCAAGTTGGAAGGAATATTTGGAGTAAGTCAGAGCTATGTACGATGATGGAAGATATGTAATTTATGCTGGCCTTGTAAAAATAGATATTCCAGAAAGTTGACAAAGGGGCTTGAATCAAAAGACCAGGTAGTAACCAGAGTGCCTTACCGAACATCTTCTCTTAGGACTACCTGTAGTCACATCTAATCCAAAAAAAAGACAGATCAATTCTTGTACGACCTGCCAAGAATCTCATTAGCACTGTCTTCCCCCGCCTGGTAGCATCAAGAGAGGCAAACTCCACCATACATATTTTGTCTTCAGTACAAATCATTCAATTTCAGTTTACGTAATGGTCAGGACTTGTGCTGTCTTAAATGCAGGTTATTTTTCGACCTTTCCCATAGGAGGGTCGCTTACTCATTCGGATAGTTGATTATTTTTCTAAAGAAATATCTAATCGATATGTCAAAAACTCACTTTAAGCAATGAAATATCTCTTAAACGTGGATCAGACGATTAAAGAGCTATCTCTGTCTAGAAAAACATTAATCTTAGCTCTAATTTGCGCTGGAACCATTTACATGACTTCACCTTCTATTTCCGTCATGGCCGATTACTTTGCTTTTAATTTGAGTAATAATACGGGATACTCGATTAATCAAAAGTTATTGCAATCAAATGGATTCACATACGTTGTATGGACTGATACTAGTAACTCAGCTAATGGGAGTGGTAATATATTTTTTAGAAGTAGTAATGATAGCGGAATCAGCTTTAGTAATATTCTCATTTTGAGTAATAAAACAGGTGATTCAAACCTTCCTGATATATCATCATACCGAAACAATGTCTATGTGACATGGGAAGATGAATCTCTTCGAAACTCTCACATATATTTTAGATCTAGTTCTAATAATGGCGCCGAATTTGGTAAGACTCTCAATATTAGTAACGATACTTTATGGCCTACTTTCGCTAAAGTTGCCTCAAATAAAAATTATGTGTACGTAGTTTGGGTTGGAAGCAATGCAGATGACCCAAAAAACTTTGAAATATTCCTGAGGAGAAGTAATGATAGTGGCCAGACGTTTGGTCCTGTATTTGATCTCAGCGGATCAGGAGGCGATTCATTAGATCCCCACATTATAGTACCAACTGAAAGTAATAATGTGTACCTCGTATATACAGAATGTGATCCTACGCATGATGATCCTGTCTGTCGAGTATATTTTATCAAGAGTACTGATGACGGTTTGACCTTTAACTCTCCTTTATTAATAAGCACAATTCCCAAACCGGTTCCGTACGTTCCGAGTGTCAAAGATTTTCAACCCCGAATTTTTAGCTCATTGTTGTTCACTCCACCGATAAGCATCCAGAATATGATTGGGGAACACAATTCAGTAATCCCACTAATTCTGTCTTCTGAAGATGGGAAGGATGTTTATATATTTTGGGAGGACGATCTGACTAGCACAGGTGCCTCAGATATTTTTTTTAGGAGTAGCAGTGATTTTGGAAAATCATTTGATGATGCAATAAATATTAGTAATACACCAGGCATCTCTAGACTTGCTCAAGCAATTACACTTGGAAACGATACCTACCTCGTCTGGTCAGATACTAATTCGACAATTGGTCAGTTTGATTTATTTTTCAAGAAAATAGACGAGCGCGGAAAAGAGTTGGGAAAATCGATTAATCTGAGCAATTCAAATGGAACCTCAGCTCCTTCTGACATAGGACTTGATTATAACTCAAGTAAGATATACGTTGTCTGGGCAGAAAAATCTGAGAATCAGAGCAATATCATGCTTACAACTAGTCTGAATTCAGGTAACACATTCGAAGAGCCAGTAATGGTCGCTACAAGAAACTCCCTGAATCCCTTCTTGATTCAAATATCGTATAATAACGTCAGTGGATTGATTTGGACAGAATATGGAACAGAAAACGCTGATACTTATTTTGCTAGAATAAGCTAGGAAAAGAATCAGCCTAAATTCAGGCTAAACTATTGCGCACTGGATTGAATTGTATAAAAACCGGCATTATCCACTTAATTTCTATAGTATCAAGTTGCATTGCAATCCAGACCTTCCATCAAGTTCTTGAGATTTTGCCTCATTTTGTCAAGATAGCCAATTCCTTCTTTTTGTTCCTGCTTATTTATTCCTTCTATGGGGCTCAATATTAACACCCTTCCATCAGGTATTTCCTGTGATATTGTTTCTGCTGATCTGGGATCGGCTAAATCTTCAGAGTATATTATATCAAGACCAAGATCCTTAGCCAGTGAGATAACCTCAACTAATCTTTGCGGCAATATCTCGCCTTCCGGCGAAGGTCCCTTAATACTATGTTGTATCAGCCCATATCTATCTGCAAAATATGTAAAAGAGTTGTGATATGCAATAAAATCCTTCTTGTTACAAGCTGAAAGATTATTTCTTATCTCGCTATCAAGGATTTCTAAATCATTAATAAAACTTTTAGCATTATCGGCATAATATTGGGAATTTTTTGCATCGGCATTATTAAGTGCTTCACGTATATTTCTCACCTCTGTCTGAGCCAACATTGGGTCTAACCATATATGTGGATCATAGTTTGCCTTGACTTCGCCGGTATTATTAGTCGACACCAGTCTTGTACCCTTACTAACATCGACTCTTAATTTTGCATTAATTCTATCTATCCAATCTTCTAGTCCTGCTCCATTGAAAAAAATGATATCGGCAGCTTCAGCTTCACGTACCTGCTGAATGCTTGGTTCAAAATCATGTGGTTCGATTCCTATGGGGATCAGAGTGGAGACATCGACCTTACCTGCGCCAACTCTCTTAACAAATTCGTAGATAGGATAGAATGACGTTATAATCTTGAGCTTTGATGCATTATCATTACCTAAATAGTGCACACTGGGTTTTTCCTTCATGGTGATGTTATTACTTATCGTATCATTAAAATCCAAAGAATGGGCAGAATTCACCACCACAGCTGAGACTAAGTATACGAAAAGTATATTCAGCAAGAGTAGGATCTTCAATGACATGTTTAATCTAGATTGATATTTTAATTATTAAGTATATATAACTATATTATTAATAAATAAATAAGATATGATTACATAGTTAATAATCGCGTATAGCGGTCTAGATGTTGAAATAGCGTGACAATTTTAAAATCCTATATCGATGCTATGACGAGGCAATGCTTAGGCTACCAAGGGGACTCATGAAAGTATCTACCATAGTTAATTATTGTAACCAATAACACTAGTACTAGTAATTAGCTATAATTCCTTGGCAAGCTAAATAATTATCTTTTAGAATTTAGTAACGTAGGACTAGTACAAATTATGGATTTCCATAAGTATTAAGGAATTATGCTTTTGATGTGCATTCAATAATAGAGGAAGCACAACTATTAATATTAATCAAAGAAGTAATCAGACATACTAGTCAGTCTCATAAAATTTTCTTTGAATTGACGGTGACCTACGCTAGTGGAGAAGAGTAAGATGAAAAGCGTTAGTTTCGCCTCAGGGCTTAAAATTTTAGGCTTTTTCCTCATTTTAGTACTCTTCATTTCTTCTACTCGACTTGGCTACTCTACAGACTCAGCGTCTTGTACTCCAACCAGAACCAAAGAATTCGCTGCAAGCGGATCAGATCCGAATTTTCCAGCAACCGCTGTAGGAGATTTTAATGCGCAGACTATATGGTCTACTTATGGAAAAGGTTCATGGATACAACTAGACCTTGGAACTCAGAAAAAGATCTGTAGTGTAGATGTTCAATGGTATAAGGGGGATGAGAGACAGAACCATTTTGTAATCTCAGCTTCTAATGACGGATCTTCCTTTAAGGATATAGTTGATTCGACTAGTAAAGAAACAACATCATTTGAAAGATATGATCTTCAAGATCTCGAGGCAAGGTATATCAAGTTAACAATTAACGGTAATTCACAGAATGACTATGCAAGCATTGCTGAAGTTAATGTAAATGCAATCGATCTTGAAAATAAAGATTCGGTTGAACAACCTAATTCAAACAGCATTTCAAATGACTGTTCTGAAGAGACCGAAGTTTCTGGAGCTACGGCATTTGGACATTACAGGAACTACTTACCTTCGAACGCAATAGACAAGAATCCAAAGTCAAGGTGGGTTAACCAGAATAACCCTTCGTCTATAACTCTTGATTTGGGTAATTCCAAGACGATTTGCGGTTTGGATATTCAATGGTTCGGAGGGGAATCCCGAACGTACAACTTCATCGTTTCTGTTTCAAAAGACAACAAAAACTATGAAGTTATCCTTAAGAGTAAAAGCAAGGGATCTACAAGTGGTTCGGAATCCTACATCACACCTGAGGCTAATGCGAAATATATTAGGATAACAGTCAATGGAAACAATGAGAATAATTTTGCCAGTATTAATGAGATAAACATCAAAACTACTGGCTCACGTGGATCCTCAGATACTCTTCCTCAAACTGAATCGAATCCTGGAGTCAGCCAAGGAATGAATGAGGAATCCGATGAGGGAATGAATACCGGAGTCAATCAAGGAACGAACGAGGAACCGAGAGCTGGAACAGATGGAGTTCAAATGATATATCCAACTGCATCTGGCGGCGAAACGTGGTTCTTTAATCAGAATAATCCAGAGGATGGGCAATTCGATGAAAATGGCGCAAACATTGAAAAGAATGCTGATGGGAGCTGGCATGTGCCACCAGGAACTACTAGAATGGATGTTTTTACCAAAAGTGCTGGATTACTCTCAGATCAGCAAAGAAGTAATTTTGCCACTTACGATTATTCTGAATTGGACCGAGTAGGGTATTGGTTACAACCATCGGACTGGAAAAATATTGAAGTTACTGGTTATTTCAAGGTAACTTCAACTAGCAGTGGCGACGGCATATCTTTTGTATCAAGAAGCGTAAGGCACAGTAACTCAATTCAGGATGGATGTGGAGGTTCATCTTATCATAATAACATTAGATTTGAAGGAACATTCCAGTATAAGAAGGAAATGTGGCATGTAAATTACGACATCCTGCCTCCTTCGGAAGAAGGCATAGGTTCCATCATGGACAAGTGGGTAGGTTTCAAAGGGGTCGTTTACAATCTCCCTGATGGTAGTGTAAAGTTGGAATCTTATATTGACAAAGACAATAACAATCAATGGCAAAAAGTGCAAGAATTGGTAGATACTGGCGATTGGGGAGATGACATGACTCACTGTAATGCTAAAACTCAAGGCGCGGCGATAACCTGGGGGTCACCCATGATCATATTCAAATCAAATGGCGTCACCTACGATTTCAAGAATTTATCTATAAGAGAGATAGCGCCACCGCAGTAAAGACCAATTACTAGAGAATTTAGAGGCAAATGAATTTTTATTCTCCTTTTAGTGCGGGAAAAATTATTCACTATAATGTTACCTCTTTAAATTCTGAAGAACACTAGTTAAAAAATTTCCGAACTCTTCGACCTATCCCTTAAAAGATATAATCCTATTCTTGAATCAAATGGAACAGTCGAATGGAATTAAGTTAGCTATCATAGTTATTGTAGCTGCAGGCCTAATGATGACTACGACTTCTTACGGGCAGCTTGCTTTCGCAGACAAGGACTATGAATTAAAAGGAGTTGGCAAAGGTAGTATCAGTTGTCCTGACGGAGAAAAAGTAAAAAATGCAAGGATTAGTTTCTTTGTTTTCTATCAGGATGATGGAACTTTTGCTGAATGGAATGTTGACCAGAAAAATCATGGTTCTCTAGGTGGGATTATCACCAAAGACAGTGTTACTTCAAGTAAGTATAGTCTGAAGGGAGAAGAGGCGTTTGATAATATATGTGATAGCGATGTGCCAACAAAAATAAGTATCTCAGGGAAATGTGGTGAAGGATCCACAGCAAAACTAAATGCGGATAATGGAGAGAAAGGAACATTTAAAGTTCGGGCAAAGTGTACTACTGCCAAATAACCTATCTTTTTTTGTTAGCCATAACTATGTTCTAACCTACCGATCACCATTTTCATGGTATGACTCAATAGGACTATTGAATATAGCTTTGATTGCTCTTGTCGAATTCTTTTATGATTTCAAATTTATTGTCAAATGCCTTATTGGGCATAATTCTAAGTTGTGGGAACAGAGCTAATGGGTCCTTTGCTAGCATATATGCAGGATGTTCCTCACCGAAGAAGGTTTCGCAAAGATCGAGTGTCATTTTTCTAACTTTATATTCATCAATTATTCCAAAGCTGTGAAGGTATTCATGTGTTAGGACAGTAAACAAGTAAGAGTTATATTCTTCAATTGATTTCGCTAGTTCTCTTATTCCGTCCAATATGAATTTGTTAACTACTATAATGTTAGAACCGAGAATATGGTATGCGCCTAAACTTGTTGGCATTCCCTGCAAAATAAGACTTAACCCAGCTCTCCTCATGTTAAAGACAGTTGAGACTGCAAATCTAACTAGCTCAAAAGCCTGATTATAGTCCTTTACTTCTATGAGCTTATCTTTATTCGTAATCTGGTCTTTGGCCACTTTCATAATACGGCTACTCCAAATTTAACTGTTGAGTCCGTGAGAAAAGTTCGCAGAATGCAGAAATCAGATTGCGATACTAGCAAAAAAAATCTAGCTCCAATCTATGAAGATCGTTCCCTTCAAACTCTATCTTTACGTTGCAAATTGTAAATTGCTTTATCCGTCCGCCTGTATTAAAAATCGATGATTAGAATCTTGCCAGAATAAGAAAACTCTGAAAATCAATTCACCTACTTCCTTGAAGTGTAACTTAAATTTCCTCGTTACAATATAGTCTTTGAATGAATTATCGGATTGACCAGCAGCTGCAGGAATTGAAATTGAGAGTCCAACGAGATACTGAAAAAGCTGATGAAACTTTCAGAGTGGGAGTAGAGGTGGAAGGATGCTTACTTGACAACAAGGGGATTCCCGTCAATGCGGAGCCGCTGATTAGGGAACTTCAGGGAACGACTTATGAAATTGACTACGAATATGGAAGTTGTCAATTTGAATATAAGACCTCGCCAGTGGGAATGAATAATCTTGAATATCTAAATATTGTGTTCGAACAGTTTATCGAAAGTCTTGAGAAGTTTGTCAAAAAGGCTTACAGTGAAAGAGAGATCATTCCGGTATTTCTAGGTGCGAATCCTTCGCCTGAAGTAATGAACGAGAGCCGAATAACTGATAAGACAAGGTACATCAAATTAGCAAGTTGGCAGGCCAATCTCCCAGATGTTGAAATAGATGGCGATAAATTTAGAGCATCCCGCATTGCTACAGCAATTCAAGGTTTTCATTTACACTTACAAGGAAAGAATCCTAGGAACACTGCGATCATGTTCAATCACATATTGAATGTAATTCCTTCTGCAATTGTGCTGGGAGCTAACAGTCGGCTTTTTGCTGGAAGGGTTTATTCTTTACATGAACCAAGAGTTCATTTGTATGATCAATCAGAGCAGCAAAATTCCGGATTTCCCGCTATTCCCAGATACCTGGAGGGAGTTGAGGATTATGTGGATTATGTTACTTCGCGGGAAGCAAATACTGCGAATGATTATTTTGAACTTGAAAAAGCGAGACATGATGACTGTAGAATACGGATTGGTCCTGAGTCATATCGAGTAGAGACCAGAATAATGTCTGTGCAACCAACTTCTAAAAGTCTGATGGCAATGGCGGAATTCTTTATTGGTTATTTGAGTAGGGCGATTAACGAAGAAAGAGAGTTGAGACCCCTTTCTTCATTAAGGGAGGAGAGAATTGCAGCTATTCGATCAGGCTACAATGCCAAGACTCATTTCAATGTTGTAGATACAATAAGAAGTCAACTTGACTTCGCACGCAAAGGTCTCTCAGAATTAGGTATTAGTTCTGAATTCCTGAACGTACTCGATACGAGATTAGATAATAAGAGTACGCCAGGACAATATGTGGCAAAATTGTGGGAGGAGAAGTACAACGGATCTGTAAACCAAACAGTTTATGAAATTATTTCTGATATTTGGGAAAAGACCAAAAACAATCATCCAATTATATAGCTATTTAAGATCGAAATCTAAGGGTCACTATTTCAAAGAGAGGATTAATGAAATACTATCATTGCAGAAGAAACATCATCAGATAATTGATAACAATGAAGACAACCCAGCAATCCAACAAACATCATTAGCAGAATTGCACAGGCTGAACATGATAGCCTTTAATACTATCACTGTTCATCGTACCTCGAGATTATATGTACGAAACTAATGATAAAATTGATGAGGTTAACGATTTATGTATTAATTGCGGAAGAAGCATTCGATTTCACCCCAGTACCGGAAGGTTTCATACCAATATATTACACAACAGAGAATGTGCTTAGAACCCTGATCATGAATTCAAAAGTTTCGTTATGGATACACTGAAAATTTCTGGGTACGATCCTAAAGAGTTTGGGCATGGGATGTAGTTCTGAAGTCAATATCCCTTGTTTAGAAAGTAATGGATCTCTTTTACTTTATTGATACCTTGAAGAGAAGCAGCCTTACTAGATCTAGCATATTCTTGTAGATCAATTATTTCTGGACCTTTCTTCGTTGGTTTACCAATTAAAACTCCGTTGCTCTAACATCTTGTTGTGTTGGTGTTGATGCTGCTCGTGATCGGAAGTAAGTAAGTTAGGAAGTAAGTAAGTTGGTCATGACATGGTAAAATGTTCTTGGAAGTCGTACATTAGTTTCCTAGATAAACTATAATACCTCGTATCATTTAAGTTCTTTCTCCACGATCCAACATTTGTTAAATCTCTTTTTGCCTCGTACTTAAATGATCTTCTTGAATATTACAGTACCCAATGTTCAACAAGTGTTAGAAGCAATTGCAGATGATATATCGGTTAATATTTTTACAAATATAGAGAGAAGTACTAAGAATACGAATGACTTGAAGCAAGAACTTAACTTAGGTTCTAAGCAATTCTATGATAGAGTTCAGAAATTAATAGATGCTGGCCTCGTTAAGCGAAGGAGTGCCAACTATTACACTACATCCTTCGGACGCCTGACGTTTCAGGCTTACGCAAGAATTGCTACAGCAATCGAAAACCTGCAACAGTTGAAGATCGTAGATTCGATATTGAGTAGTAATCTTCCTACGGTGGAATGCGAAGAATTGATAGATAGATTAATCAACGATATTGAAATTAAAAAAATTATATCGAACGGAGACAGAAAAGAATAATTGTAATATCTATCCTTGCAATATGACTTCATGCTATCTGTTTCTGCAAGCAACCCCGTATCTTGCTGACTTGTCCTGGCCTATTAAGATATTCGAAGCCGCGTGGAAACAACAGTTTACCAAAGTCTCGAACGAATTGATTCCCTCTCTTTAAACTTAGACAAATTCTTATTTACCGTTTTGATAAAGTCTATTTATAAGTGTCATTTCCAATCACTGTCAGCGTACTCGTTGCAACAATAATTGTTGCAGTTATAGCAATCATGAAAATAAGGAAGCACTTAAAGGCTGGAAGGTGCGACGAAAACCAATTATTGTAGGACCGTGATATGTCTAGGAATTGCGTGTTATTTCACATTGAGTTCTTTCTTTATCGGCATTCCAATTTTATATGTTGTCATATATGTAGCCGCATTTATAATCTCACAGTTCGCCTCATATCATTATGCTGATCGCTCACTTTCATTTTGGAAAACACCTGATGATTATATCTATTCAAAGGGTGGGTTAGCCATCCATATCGTATACATAGTATCAGTTGTTCTGCGTACTGTTATATCTCTCATTTTCATTGGATCTGGATCATTTCAGTTTCGCATGTTAGAGTCTGCTCAACTTGCAGGTAAAAGTGAAATGATTATACTACCATTAGTAGTTGTTGATACGTCTATGGTCGCAGGCATGGGACTTCTGGTTGGCTTGAATAGAAGATTGCTACAACGTTACCGTCTGATAGAACATTGGGAGGAGAGGATCGAGACAAGAAAATAGTGAAATAATCATGTTGTCTTATTTCAGGAATTTATGAATGATATAACGTAGTTTGTTACTGTAGTAGTCTTGAGTGATATAAAGATGGCATTCGAAATTTATGTCATGTTCTTAGATTAAGCTTCATTTTCATACCATATTTTGGTCTTAGGGTTATTGCAGGATCCAGTTTAACACGTTGACTTGGGACCTTGCGCATTTCCCATTTTCGTGATAAGGTAGCTATGAGCAAAATACCTTCCATCCAGGCAAATGACTCACCAATACATCCACGTATTCCACCTCCGAACGGAAAATAGCTAAATCTTGGCAAATGAGTCTTAAATTCATCGGTCCATCGGTCCGGATTGAACTTGTCCGGTTCCTGATAGTATCTTGGATCATGATGCATGACATACTGACTCATCAGTATTGAAGAACCAGAGAATATGTTGTACCCCCCTACCGGATAGTCATTTTCGACATAACGCCCAATAGTCCATACAGGAGGATACAATCTCATTGATTCCCTAAACACTTTTTCTGTATATGGTAATTTTGGAATGTCATTAGTTGACACTATCTTGTTACCATCTTTATCGGTATTATCACTAGTGGAGAGAACAGAATCTAGTTCTTCATGAAGACGCCGCTCGACATCAAGATTTTGAGAAAGAAGATAAAAAGTCCACGTAAGTGCGTTAGCAGTGGTCTCGTGACCAGCGACAAATATTGTCATGACTTCATCTCTTACCTGTTGATCAGACATTCTGTCGGAAGAATTTTCAGTTTCAGGACTAGTGGTGTGTTCTCCAAGCTCGGTGTCTTGTGCAAGAAGTAATTTTGCAAGAAGATCATCATATTTAGTTTCATTTCCTCTTCGATCCAGTATCAGGTCATAAACTAGCGTATTCAATTGCCGTAATGCATTGCGAGCACCTCTAACCTTGGGCAATATGGGGACTTTATCTAGCACTTGGCCAATAGGATTCTGAAGCCTCTTTGAATAGTTACGAACTGTAGTCAACGCTTTTCCAACCTGTTGGGCTTCTAATTCTACGTCGTAATTTAGTACAGATTTACATATAATACCAAGTGTTAGCTCCATCATTTCCTGATTAATATCTAATATTTCCCCATCTTTCCATTTATTTCCCATTCGCGTAGCATAATATGTCATGATATCCCCGTACGACTTAATTTGCTTCGGAAGAAATATTGGTTGTATTAAGCGTCTTTGACGGTCGTGGAACTCACCTTCACTTGTTACTAATCCTTCTCCTAGTAATCCTTTTGCGATCTGTAATCTCTTACCCTTTTTGAAATTGAGATGATCATATATGAGAATTTTTTCTATAAAGTCAGGGTTATTAATTAGGTAAACATGTTCCCGCCCAAGTTTAAAATATGATATATCACCATATCGGTGAGCTATTCTTGTTAATGTATTTATAGGGTTGCTAATAAATTCATGGACGAGCTTACCTGGGATTTTATATGAAGGCCCTGGAGGATACTGAGTGATTTTACTGATGAATAGTTGTTTAGTACAGCAGATTAAAAAGTTTGTTTATTGGCTGTCTCAGTCAACCTCTTAACAACAACACTGCGCTAGATCCCTAAAAGAAAGTTTTTATATTATTCTCAAAAAGCAGTCAACTATTTACCATATCAAAACTTGTCTAAATCGCCTGTATTAAGTTCCTTAAATATATTAAATTTTTTTACGAGAAAATATGATGATGCCAGCCTTCTTGATGGGCCATGATACTGGGTTCGAACTATTTGCAAGTGTTGGACAACTACCGTGCAAGTTCAGGATGATCTATTGTAGATTAAAGAAGCCCTCAGATCTCATTTTACCCTATTCAAATAGGGTATATCGTCAATAAGTTGTCTCTCTTCCGTAGTAAACTTAGGTATGCTCCTACTATATCATTTTGTCAAAATAAAGGCTGTTAGTTGTCACTTATCCTAAAGTCTAGGTTTACCATTAAACTGTCCTGTTCCATTGAGAGTATCTGATTGATTATCATACATGCCTTGTACATTGTAATAATACAATACGTTACTGAATTCTTCATTGCGCTTTCCTAAACTAGTAAAGTCTCCAGAGCACTTATAGACGGTATTGTTTCCTAGTTCAATAATATCATCAACACCTTTTACACTACAAGAAAATGAGAGTACATATCTTTCTACAAATTGTTTTTGAATCGGTGTTAGGTTCTTATTTGGTATATCATCATGGATGAAGAAATCTAACCTAAGGTACACCCTAGGAGCAGAATCCTCAGGATTAGGTGTTATGACGTACGAAGAATAGCCATATTCCTCTATCTGACAGTGATTCGATGGACAGATTTCATGCCACACTACTCCATTTATTTGAAACTCCTTGGTAACAGGGGATGTTTTTAATCCTTGCACATTAAATACCAAATCACTTTCGCTCCCAACTTTCTGCCCAAAAATAAAGGAACTTTGATTGTTTGACAATGCGAATAATGAAAAAGTCAAGAACCCAATCAGAATAGCCTTCATTTCAAGAATAAACAATCCAACGTGCTTAAAAAGGAACAGCCCCACTAGTCTTTGAGTGTCACTTAGTATGCTCATATGCTTGGTCCAGGGCAGCACGTTACACAGATGCTTTGTCAATAATACTGAAAAGGTTCAGGAAAAGAAGGCTTTCACTATGGAGGAATTAGACCTTGGACTCCGGATGGCGGAATCAATAGCATTGGACCCCAGGGGAAGATGAAAACTGTTTATATTTTCTTAAT
>JBIOZE010000138.1:0-5328 GCA_044870745.1 Nitrososphaeraceae archaeon
ATTCACAAACCACTGGCCGCACGTTAATCTTTACATTTCATTTAGTCCCACGATTTCGAACAAGAATTAACTTCTCATAACTATTCACAATCGTTGACAAACTGACAAGGAATACTAATTCTCAAGATATTGTTAAGTTCTTGTCCTTAAAGTTTCCAAAGCACTTTTTTTAATCTTCTTCAGTTTATCTAACTCGATTTTTAACTATTTAGTCTGGTTAACTCGATTAGAGCAATTAAAGGTTAAGCCAGGAGTCTGGCATCAATTGGAACTGGACTTTGGAATATATATCTGCAAAGGGTAATACTCTTAATGGCGTTATGTAAGTTGAAAATTCCATTTCTACTGATTACCATCTCTATTACCGTCTTGCTTGTAATTTTGATAAGTACTTCAAACCAAGTATTTAGTCAAAGTACAGGAGGAGTAGTGTCGCCACCTCAAATGCAATTGGAATCGGTCAAGATACTTAATCTTATACCCTTCCAAAATGTAGATTTAAAGAAGGAGTTGGTAATATCGGGTGAATCATCGGACACCGCTGCCAAGGATTGTTCCGTGCACGTTTTAGTTAACGGCGTCCAACCATACCAAAGCGCAGTTGCTAGTGGAACAGGAGGAGCAACAGATTTTTCTCAGTGGAAGTTTGTACTGCATGAACAGTATACACATCTGAACGAAGGTAACAATAAGATAACAGCAAAACTAGTTTGTAAATCAGCGCCTACACGGTGGTCTAGTGTGGTTGTTAATGGAGTTCCCAATTCTAACATATCTGAGACGGCTCCAATAGAGACTACCCAGCAATCCAATGTTTCTGAGACGGCTCCAATAGAGACTGCCCAGCAATCAAAGTTGCTTGTTACGATTTTGCCACTAAAAAATCCAGTAGCAAGAGGTGATATCCAAAATGCAACAATAACTGTTACTAATTCTGAGAATATACCAATAGCTAATGCGCAAATTGACGGAAAATTGATTTATCCCGGAAATAATTTTGAGAAGGAATTTAAAGGAAGCACGGATTTGGACGGGAAATTTGTATATTCCTGGACCGTCGGCAAGAAGGGTGATATAGGACCACTCGTCATGGAGGTAGAAGCGTCAAGTCAAGGATACCCACCTATATCGGCCAATATTTCTTTTAAGTTGGTAAAATCAGGTGAATCATCGCAAATTGAAAATCCATTCCAAAGCCTCCAAAGACCTTGATGTGATGTGAAGACAAAAACCACAAATCTGACTTAGCCCAATGTCAAAGGCAGAAAATATCCTTGCTTATGATTCGATGGAAGTGCTTGCTCAGTTAGAATCCTATTTTAGCGCTGATATCATCACGCATCCCTCCAGGCCCCAACCATCGTTTACCATACTGCTATTTTCTATTTTGGTCACAACAAATGGAACTTTAATTATGATAAATCTAATCGTTCAAGTCCCGGTGCCTTGAATCATCCCACAACGCATAATTGTATTTATGTACAATAAATTACATTGCAGCTATTAATCGGATGTTCTGGTTGGAGCTACTCTGATTCGTTTGAGAAAGGTGGCTGGGTTAAAGTATTTTATCCCGATGCTCAAACCAAAAAACTGCCGTACTATGCTCAATTTTTTAATACGGCTGAAATGGATGCCACATTCTACGAAAGATTCTACATGTACATGACCAAAGACACATTCACAGCAATGAATAGAGCAACTCCAGCTAACTTTCAATTCTCTGTTAAGGTTCCTGAATCAGTAACGCATGATAATCGACTTGACGTAAATAAGGGGGCAATGGCCCTTTTGAATGAGTTCCTTGAAAAGATATCACCTCTAAAATATGCTAATAAATTGGGAGCGGTACTTATCCAATTGCCACCAAGTTTCACAGTTAAAGAATTTCAGAACACGGAAGAATTTCTTGATAGACTTCCTAGTGGATATGATTATGCTGTTGAATTTAGACATCCATCATGGAATACCGAAGGGCCATGGGAATTGTTAAAGCACTATAATATAGCAGCTGTGATGACTGATTCTCCAGAACCAGACAAACTTCAATTCCTGTCCGAACCAATAGTAACTGCCAATCATTCTTTTATTAGATGGCACGGAAGACAGCTTAAACCTAGATACAATTATCTTTATTCAAGAGATGAATTATGGCCTTGGGTAGACAAAGTCAAACGAATATCTTTGGAAACTCCTGTAGTAAGAGGATATTTTAATAACCATTATGGAGCTAGAGCCGTCGTTAACGCAATAGAGTTCAAAGAAATGCTAGGAAATACATTGTCAGAAAAGGAAAACGCCGTAAAAGAAAATGCGCGAAATTTCTTTTTTGAAACTTCAAGACAGTCAACCTTGGACAATAAACTTAAAACCGCCTAGAATCGTATTGCGCGCTCGCCTTTTAACGACAAACCAAATGGTTCTGTTACTGTGTTAGTAACATCTTGTAATATTTCGCAATATCTTTTAACATCATACTTGGTTTGTGAATTTGCTAGTTCCACAGGGACGCTTCTTTTCTTAGAATACTTTCGATAGTAGTCAGTAATTACATATTTTAAAATCTCCCCGGCTCTTAATGATTTACCTCCTCTACTAAGTTTCAATATAGCATTATTTTCAACAGTGTTTCTGTCTTCATATTCATCGTAATTTTTTGAAATTCTTTTTGTGAATGCCAGGTTATCCAGATTCACTCTCCTTTCTTTGAGAACTTTCAGATGACGTTGAAACATATCCATTATTTTAGGAAACAATTCCTTAACTTCGCTGACAGTGTTGGCTTCTGATAAGATGTTCAAAATTAACTGTTGGTAATTGGAGAAAAAAAGTGGAGTGTCATGTCTTCTTGCTTCAATTCCTCGAAGCTTAAGTGTCCCGTCCTCAAAGACACCGAAATACCTGTTGGGAACACCAACAATATCATTACTTTTTGAGCGAACAAATGCAATCCACTTATAGACGCCTTCCAGTGATATATCAAAGTGTGTCTCGTTTTCTATTTCTTGTTTGAGTGCCTCATAATCGTTTGCCCTTACATTTCTTTCTCCAGCCTTTTTCTGCACCCAAACAGAGTCCACTATAGCATGTAGAATTTTAAATCCCTGGCGCTCGGCTGTTCTTATAGTATTTATTAAAATTTGTCTGTCAAAAGCGCATACTGCAATGTGAGCATCGATTCTACCAAATTTAGCATTGTTAAATCCAAGATATCCAAAACTTGTTACCAAGACCCATTTGAGGGCAGTTTGTCTTGCATTATACATTTCTCTCAATTTAGCATCAGTAGTCGAATTTCTGAGCCGTTTGTAGATTTTTCTTTTGCTAAGAAGAATTTCAAGGGCCGTTGGAACTAGTCCTTTTCTTTTTTCACACCTGTAATAGTTCTCCAGGCCAGGAACTTGTAGTTTGGAATCAGGACAGCATTGGCAAAAGACTGTCTCTGCCGATATGTTCATTTTCTGCATTATAGTAGGATATAGAGAAACAAAGTCCAATTCTGCAACGTTTTCATGAACTCCTATCCTAGGTTCAAGAATCATTCCACCACGGTCAGCAATTAAAAGTTCATCTAAAGTCTTGACATGTTCAGCCAAAGTTGGTTTCCAGGGAATCAAAACATTTTTTCTGTCGGCATGGTAGAACTGCAAGCTGCTCATACATTTTCCAATACTTGCCCTAGAAGCAGTATGAAACGGCATTCTGCAGATTCTTGCCAGTTCATACAATCCTGGTAGTCCGGATTCTGCCATAATAAATGAATTATCAGTATCAATGTGTATTCTTCCAGGTAACTTTACTGTCGAAGGTTTAAAAAAAACCTTGCCGTATGAAAAGTATGAAGTACCTTCCTTTGCTGGCTTGATTAAGCCACCGCTCTCCTTTTCTCTTCCTAGTTCTAGTTTTATATTGTTAGTATTTGCCCTTTCAATCAGGTACGGAAATGTAAAAGAATCTCCGTCATCTGTCAGCACAAAATCCGCATTTGTATTGGCTATCTCTTTCGTAAGTTTGCAAACAATATCAATTTCAGACTCTTCTTCAATCCAAATTATCTCATCCGTCAAATATTTTTGAATTTCAATATGGTCTATTTTATCTGTGCATCTTGGTATCCTACCTTCAGTAACTTTCGGAAATACTCTAAGATGTATGTTTTCAAATTGCGGAAGCTCATATTCAGTCGACCATACATCGTCTCTCAGTTCCCAGTCAAGACCAGATTTACTCGCATTAACATTACAGTAACATGTCGGAAATATTCCGTGTTCGTAGAAATATGTTTGAGCTGGAAGAACATCCACATTATAAAGTCTAATTTTTCCAAATCTGAATTGTTTTTCAATTTTTGAAGCGATTTTTGTGGCAATATTTGAGTCTTTTAGTCTTAATTGCAGTACCATTGACTCTTGCGAATCTGTTAGTTTTTCATATTTGGGTACAATTTCAGAAGTCGATACATGTCCGGAAATATCCTCGCTTCCTAAGATTTCTTCAAATAGACAATTGTCATCTGTTGCTATATATATTGGATGAGACCATTCATCTTCTAGTCTTATTGTATTTCCATCGTCCTGTCTTATCCAAAGGACCATTTTATTATTTTTGGCATATGCATCAAACAGCCAACCTGAGACCATGTGTAGCCTGCTAGTTCCTGTGCTTATGGTTATCTCCAGTCGTGCTGGCTAAAATTTCCATTATTTATTAACCAATTAATTATCTTATGCTGAACAAAAACTAAACTCATAAGCAGAGATTCTGTTGAATAAAATTCACCCTTTGAATTGATTGAATCTGCATATTGGTAACACTGCTCTAGCATGCGCAAAAAAATTACCCTATCTTCTTCGCGTAGGGCATCAGCAAATCCGCTCCATGCCTGAATTTCTTGTGTCAGTATATCTTCGTTTGGAAATAAAGCCAACTTTGTTAGCCACTTTCCTTACATTTGTCACTTGTCAGAGTGTCTCTACTTCTATCCTTTTTCATTAATTCTGTTAACCGCTTGAAATCATTCAAAACTATTGACATTATAATACACTCCAAAACTATTGGTCTAGCAGCATTTACACACGCACTATTATACAGACGGGAACTTGAAAACATCTCATCGAATTTTTTCCTATCATCCCTGCTGAGTTTAGAACGAAATCTACGCCACCTCAATTCCTCGGCCATACATGCTAACCTAAAAGACGGAATTGTCCTACCCATACTCGCTCATCATCTTCTTATGACAGTCAACACATCTTCAGCAGTTAGTGATGAATATTTTTTAGTAGTGACATAATCTGCACCTTGTTTTTGCTGTATGAGCATTTTAAA
>JBIOZE010000139.1:0-19339 GCA_044870745.1 Nitrososphaeraceae archaeon
CTATCCACACTTAGATATGCATTTTATAGTTAAAATATAATGTTGAACAAAATCTAATTTGAAGTTTTGATGCTTATAGCATTTGTTGGACTTATTAATACATGGAAGCTATGAAGGGAGACATTTCAAAAATTGCTGGTGATGTTAGTAAAAAAGTACGAGAGAATAAATCACAATGGTCGGAGCTTGTGTCACAGCTGGTCGACAAATTAACTGGTAAGGACTTGGCGGTTACATATGAATTCAACGATTTGCAGATTGACATACCAAAAGCCACAGGACCAGATGGAAAGGAGATAGGCAGTGCCAAATGGAAAATCAATGGTAAGTTCGTTATTTCTACGGAGGTTCAGGATAAATCAAAATTCTAGTGGCAGATGAGCATTGACAGCTACAGACAGTCAACAATGACAATGCATATTTTGCTTGAGATTAACTAATTGGTAACTAGAAAGATAAGAATATTGTGGGAGCGCCTTTGATTTCTAAAAACTATCAATGACTAAGATAATGGCTGTAATATGGTTAATGACTAGAAGACGCCTTGCTTGCTGCATCATAGAATTTTTGAGCATTCTCCATGTCTCCTAGTCCCTCTAATGCAAACGCTTTGTTCAACAAAATTCGAATATTTTTAGGTTCAATTTTCAAGGCCATATCAAAAAATGTGATTGCTTTTTCGAAATTTGCCATTGATACTAGTACACACCCCCTACCATTAAGAGCATCAACATTATTAGGATCTATTTTCAAAATCTCACCGTAGCATCTTTCAGCTTCCGGATACTCTTGCAAATCCATATGAGCAAATGCCTTGTCGCACCAAGCCCCGACGTTTGTAGTTGAGAGCCTTAGTGACTCATTGTAGCAAGAAATAGCATCTTTTAACATATTTAATCGCTTAAAAATAAGCCCCTTATTGTGCCAAAGTTCAGGATTACTTGGGTCTAATTCTATTGCCTTTTCGTAGCACAGACTTGCTTCATTTAAATTATTAATACTATCATACACTGCTCCAAGATTTATCCACGCCTCGGGAACATCAGGATATATTTTTGTCGCATATATGAGATATTTCAAGGCATCATCGTATCTTTCTAGCTCGCCTAACACTTTACCCAGGTTGATCAGTGCTTCTAGATTTTCTGGGTCTAAATCTAGAGTTTTTTCATAATACTTTCTGGCCTTGTCGGGCTTTCCTTGCCTATCTAGCGAATAAGCCATGTTCATCCAATAGCGTGGATCAGATTTTTCTGCTTCCAATGTTCTGGCCTAGATCATATAGTTAACTAGGGCAATTATACTTAATTTTGTATTGCAGCGCCCCGTCTGTCATTATTTAAACGATGTTTATTTCATGCAAAAAAGTTCTATTGAATCTCTAAGGACGTACAAGACTATTATTTACTGATTTCAATTTGATAAACCATGACACGAACTTTTGAAGAATGGTAGAGTTCCATTCCTGCTGACTTGAAGCAAAAGGCTCACAAGGGAGACGAAGCAAACAAACTACTGTTAAATAAGATCAATTATGTACTGCTCCATCTTCACTTTTCAGGAAAGCACGACCTCAAACCCAGCCACGAGGAGCTAAAGGATGGCTTCACAGCGGCCAGGTCGATGTATTAAGAATGCAAAAGAAGTAAGTTAATCACTATTCATTATACACAATGTCATCACCTGTCACCTGATACTCATTTTTTGGAAAATACAGGGATAACCCTTGAACCAGGTGCTATATCTTTTAGATTTATAGGTAATAGTGATGATTGATTAATGAAGAAAATAGCGTGAAATATAGCGTTTGCTTTATAGTCGTGGCATGGATGCTAATATTGTACATTGTAAATGTCGAGAATGTTACATTTGGCCAAGTCTCAACATTACCTCTTCCTTCAATCTCAAAATTGCCTGCGGTCAAGATAACATCTCCTGATAACGGAGAAAATGTTACGATAGGAAATGCTCTCTCAGTCAACGGGATCTCAACCGATGATGCTCTTACGAACTGTCAAGTCTCGCTCATAGTCAATAACATGAAACCTACCAACAAGTAAGTGCAAATGGTACTGCTGTGAATAACGATTATTCCACGTGGAATTACATGTTAACTGAAAATTATACCAAGCTACGTGAAGGAACCAATAAGTTGACTTCAAAAATAGTATGCATTGACAATATGATGAATTCAACCAAGTGGTATAGCGTGAATGTTACAGGTCATCATTCTAATACTAAAAGTCCAATTGATGGTAACACCGAGGATACGAGTATTACAACAACCAATTCCAATACATTGATTGCCAATGTTAGGCCAGCGAGCAATAATAGTAAAAGCATACTACCTCAAAGCCCTATTCAGGTAGATAATAATACCAACTTATTAGTACCATCACAAATACGATCTGATAGTTCGTCAACGCCTTCGAGTATCCAAAGTCCCTTATCGGATAATTCTAGGGTACCTGTCGCCAATGCTGGGCCTGACCAAACGGTGAGTGCCGGATCTACTGTGACATTGAACGGCGGACGGAGCAATGATCTGGACGGCAAAATCACATCATATTCATGGATTCAGACTTCCGGTTTGCCTACCATTGCATTGCAAAATGCAGATTCCTCCATTGCTAAAGTTCAACTTCCAGATGTTAAAACAAATACAAATCTAAAGTTCAAACTAATAGTCATAGATAATGACAGCCTGAGCAGTAATGATTTAACAAACATTCTTGTGAAACCTCTCTCCCATGATGAAGATGATAATGAAGTTACATCAGAAGACGTTCCTTGTGAAAAGATAGGAATAACAAATTTCTGTTAATAACAATAGTAAGTTCACGAAATATTTAATTTCCAATTACTATGACCAGAGATCAGACTCTGGATCTAGCAATTTGTTACTTAAAGAATGATGATATTTTTTATGAGATGAGGTAATAGGTTCAATACTTTTTTCAATTTCCTTATCGCGTATTTCACATTTAAATAAATTATTGATAAATTGGATGACCAATGCTCAACCTGAAGTGTAATCAGTCGCAACTTAACTGAACTGTTTAATTGAAATCGTCTCTGGGAATTTAATACTATCCATGAGGCTAGATTGCAAACAGGGATGATGATACATCGTTAATACCTACTTCTTGATTTATTATATTACCTAATAATATATTCTATAGTTAACTTTGATTGGTTCTTCATGTACTTCGGATTACATCTTCAATAATTATTTATCTATGACATACATGATAATATGGATGGCTGTCTTATCTTTTAATGCCAAAATGCCAAAGGTGAGTAAAGGATGTTTTTTAGCTCCAAGTTCCATGGTGATTGGTGACGTGGAGATAGGTTCAAAATCGTCGATCTGGTTTGGAAGCATTGTTAGAGGAGACGTATTTCATATTAGAATTGGTTATGAGACAAACATACAGGACAATAGTGTAGTCCATGTTACTAGCAATAAGAATCCTACTCTAATCGGCAATCGTGTTACTGTGGGACATTCGGTTACACTTCATGGTTGTAGTATTAAAGATCATGTTTTGATTGGTATCGGATCAGTCTTGATGGATCAATCAAAGGTAGAAGAATGGTCAATAGTGGCAGCTGGTTCTGTTGTAAAACCAGGGACAAAAATTCCTACTGGCAAATTATGGGGAGGTATACCAGCAAGAGAAGTCCGAAACATAAGTGTAGAAGAAAAGGCTTGGATTGAAGAGTTAGCCAGCAATTACGTCAATTTGTCTAGACAATACCTGAGTCAAGGAAACTTCATTTAGTCTGTAATTCTTAAAGAGGATTAAAGTAGCTTGATCATAATATGAGTTGGGTCGATAAGCCCATCTTAATAATAGAGGATTAGCTTTCCAGGTGGGACGGTCTCTGAGTGAGAATGTAGAATACGCAATAAGGAGTGAAATACTTGAGACAAATTTCAAAATTGCGCCTACTGACATACGGACATACTAAGCGTATATTGTAAGCCCAGGCGTGATCCTAAAGGCCACAGACCAAGCGTCGTTTTTCAAGACAAGTTAGTCAGTGGTGATGCCCAATCTGGAGGTAATGCAGAGTCACTGGAGTAGTTACCTGTTGATAATGGAACTCCCATTGTGTTTGATCACCCTAATGCAAGATTACCATAATGGAAAGATTATAGCGGTACCTACTGGTCATCAAGGCAAAGGGACCTGACTACTTGATCTTATTAGTCCACAAATTCTTTGGTAAACTAAGAAGTATAAGCTGATAGATGGTTGACTTAATCGCCATCATGAATGGTGTGCATATCTTAACTATGGACGACCAAAGAATAGGAAATATTCACCGAGTGCAATAATAGCGACTACGCCGATAATTGTAAGTAACACTTTTAAAGTCAATTAGGGCCTATTTCAGTTAGGGCCAGTTTTATTAAAGTGTAGGGTTTGGGTCGCATTTGCAAAACAAAATTTTTCACGAGGGAACAGGTTAAACCCGTATTTTATATTTGGCTAGAGTTTCTGAAAAACTAGTATTTATCAAATAATCATTCAAAAAAGGGAATGCTGGTGCAGTCCATACAAGCGGTTAAAACAAGAGAAACAGCAAAACGCAATATCCAAAACGTGGTAAACATTTTAGCTGACAAAAATTAAATATCAGATTTCACAGTTCGAACATTGATTAAAAAATATAGCAAAATGAACAACAAAGAAGTAGTAGAAACTTACATGGAAGGCGATAGTACAGGAGACAATGCCAAAATTCTGTCATGCCTCGCTGAAGATGTGATTTGGGAAATGGCTGGTTTTTTTAATCTGAAAGGCAAAGACCAATTTGACAAAGAAATAATAGCGGATGGGAAGGCAACCCTATAATAACAATTTCACAACTTGTAGAGGAAGGTAATATTGTAGTTGCAGAAGGTGCAGTTAAATGTAAACTCAAAAATGGGGGATTTATGGATGCTTTGTTTTGTGAAGTATTCCATTTTTATAACGGTAAAGTAAAAAAATTGACAACTTATCATATTGAAAAAAAGAAAGCGTAAATAACATACTACCAATTAGTAAGGCCCTTGCTGGAGTTAAGACAGTTAGTTGTCTTCCGCCGCTTAAGCGGACTATATCTGCCAGCATTGGCCCGATACTAATTAAATTAGAATCTTGATCGGTCGATCATTCTTGATGACGGCAGTCGTCTACTTTGATCAATGCCTTGGATTTACTTGAAGGATAAACAACAATATTACTAAATAAATAAACAATAAATCTGAAGTAATATTTCTATGAAGGTAAGGATTGGTATGGCGGCGATCGGTGAGGCTATCTTAGGAATAACTGTATCACATTTAGGTTATTAGTGGGTGTTAATTGTGTTCAGAAGGTACTTGAAATATCAGTCTGAATCGTTTGCATACTCTCACTAGGAAATAGGAAAATGATTCATATAGAGGAGTGGACAATCGACCCCCCTACATTTTTAGTATAATCCCTTGGTCTTTTTCAACTTATCCACTCGGCTGAGCAACTTCAATATACAGATAAATATCTGCTAAGATGGAATACATGGGAATTGAGGAAATAACATTTGTCAGTCAATTATTTGGTGTTTTTGACAATAATTTTGATAGTTGTATTGTTACCTATATCGACATTAGCATACGGAGAAGTCTTCGATTTTGGAAAATCAATAATATCCATAGAAATACCAAATACTTTCGAACCCATAGAATTTGACTCAAACGAAAGTCAGACAAGAATGCGATGGTTAGACGACAGCACAAACTCCTATCTTACGATCGTCAGCGAGTATGGTGAGGCATCATTACCTATTTCTCTTGCGGTTCCATTGGCGGCTCAACAGAATACTGAAAAAGGTACTATTCTAGAATATGATACAATACAGTTCGGCCATAATTATTCTGGCTTCACATTCACACTTGAAGGATCAACATGGCCTGACCCAATTTATGATGTTCCTATAAGAGAAGTGCTCGTATTTACTCAAAATAATGGAGTAAATTACGGGATTGCATTGATCTCGCCTATCGAAGACTTTAAAGAAGCATCAAAGGTAATTCAGGATATTCTAGATTCATTTGAAATTCTTGACAAAGCTTCAACATCGACCATTACTGTGTGATGAGATTCATTAAATAACCTTATTATTATTCTCATAGATTCATGCCGTCAGGTAAAGCCACCGTTTCCTCATTCTCCTAGAAAATTAATCACGAAACGATCAATTAATCTTTTATTTTGTTTTTCCTATTTGACTGATGCCGATAACTGATTCCTCAAACTAAAGTAACCCTGATTGCATGACTTACTGACTTAACGAAAGATACATCAATTATTTTTCCCCAATATTCCTTCCATTAATTTACCAATGGATCAAGTCTGGGAAGGGGCGTTAATGAATTGAAAGGAATCAATCATTTTTCTGGCAACCGGAAAATTTTCGTCGAATTCTTTGTCAAATGCAAAATATTCGATAAAGTAAACTGTGTTGTCCCTGATGGCACCAACTTCAAGTGTTTTCAAGTTTGTTGTTGAATTATAGTCCTCCCTATACAACATGGAGTATGCCCGAAAGCCTCCAAGTGTGTCCCAGGATGAAGAATCCAGTTTGAAGCCATCGACATTATTCTGATACTCTTTTACAGTTTTCTGAAAGTAATCTTGCATTGTGCGACTACGGTCTAGTCTCTCAATGGATATGGCAAGATCACCCTTAAAACTGTCCTCGTCTGCATCATTGTAAAAATACACTACCTCCATAGGGTTATCTGATGTGTTTTCACCTTCTTCAAATACCCATGACTTTGGATATTCCATTCTAACCCCATATGTCGAATTTTCATATATTGCATATTCCCCTTCTCCTCCTCCTACCAAATCCGGAATACTATCGATATCCGATTCCAATTGGGATTGCGCATCCATCTGCCAGCAGCCAAGGAACAAAGTGGTTATAGCAGCTAAAAATGCAAGGGCGTAACAAGGAACTCTTGAAACAACTATCAACATATGGGAAATGGATTAGCAAAACCCTACTTAATTAGTATTGCTGATGTCATAGAAACAGTTACATGTTGATCCGTGTCATATGAGTTTGGATATGACTTCTACTGTTCGTTATTCCGGCCCTCCAATCGCAGGGACAACCACTTGTCCTATATGTAACAAGGTAATGATAACATCGTATCTTGATAGGACTACAGAGGCAGGCGTAGCGTTCCAGTGCCCAAATTGTTACGAATGGTTGCGGACTAAAGAATTGCCAGATAGTAGGCCTCCAAACCTTACCAATGAAGAGGCCAAAAGGTGGCACGCTGTGGAAATAGTTCGACTTGGTAAGGCAGAAATAAGCAAGATGTTGCAAAAGAATACAAACACAGAAACAGAAATATTCGAATGGGGCGCGTCATAACAAAACTTCATACAAGACTAATTCAGTTTCCAGTTCATCAAGGTAGGTAGAAGAAAGTATGTTATTGTACTTATCTGAGTAGGGAGAACCCTGCCCAGTATGGAAAGTGCGATCGTGGGCAAATACGCACCCAGTATTATATCAGGTTGCTTGGCTTAGCATTTCATGATAAGATTTGCAACCATTTTTTGCTCGGATTGTTCTAAAATATCGGGAATATGGAACAAACGACAAGCATTGTCAACAATTCGGTCGGTTTTGTGCCTTACATGGATGGAAAGGTTACGATAAGAACCAAGACAGATAACGCTATGCATGATAATACCTGGAACTCCAATCGAGTAACATTTACCATTAAAGAAAATGGCAGCGGTATACCATCTGAAAAATCGATAATCTTTTTAAAAAATTTTATCAGATAGCTAGAAATGTGAAACGAAAATATGAAGGTACTGGACTGCGTCTGGTTAAATGCAAGTGTATTACTGAACGACATGGAGGAAAGATTTGGGTAGATGCAAATTACTCCATTAGTGCTTCGATCAAATCTACTTTGCCCGACAGTTAATGTTAAAGGCAAGTACATTTTCAACGACAATGCTAAAAGGAACAATGATATATGAGGAACAGTCTGAAAATGAAGATCCTATTAATTGACGATAACAAGGAAATTACAGATGCTGTAACATTTTACCTTGACAGTTTAGATATTCCGTGCACCGTTACCACTGATGGCCAAGAAGGACTCGGAAAGATTAAATAGAGTATTGATTTTAATCTTATTCTATTAGATATAGCAATGCCTGAATTTACTGGCTTTGATGTGATTTTAGAACTTAAGAAAGATGGCTTACTATCAGCAAGGAACATAGTCTTTTTCACTGCATCCAATGTAAATGAAGAAGAATTACTATCGCAAGGTGCTAAAGGGGTTATTAGAAAACCCATATCTGTAGATGATCTCCAACAAGCTATTGAAAAATTCAGACAAGGCTAAGACTGTTGTTGTCATACCTCTAGCGGTTACGAAATTACTCGCATGTAATTTGCTCTAAATGTTCTTCAATCGGATAGGTTAGTTGGGAGTACCTCTGACTTTCAAAATATCATCCATCTCTTCGACTAGTTGCATAAATCTTCGTCCCTTTTCAGTGATCTTGAATCTTTTGTCATCAAGTTGATATGCGAGCAATCTAAACCTAGTTAATTGTTCGAGCGATTCGCTCAGCTGGCTATAAGATAAGAATGTATTGTACATTATCCTAGTAATTCCCATTCCACTACTATCTTGGGCAGCAGATTGAAGAATCGAAGCATATATCTCGTCCCTACTCCGCTTTGTCATCCTAGAATCAAATATACAAAAGGGATAATTAAGTAAAATAGAACTTGCATCTATATAAAATGACTTAATAGCCAGCCCAGAATAAGAATATGTGATTCAATTGAGCATAGGCGTATTAGAAGAAGAAGGTGCTAATGAACAGAAACAACAACAGAAACAGCAACAACAAGACAAGGGTTTCATGGTGTCCGAACTGTGCAAAAGTAGGAATCAATTCACCATTAAAACATAGAATATACACCAATGAAGATGGGAGCATAAACGCAAATCCCCCACCACCTGATTCAAAGAATTGGCGACAGTGCTGGACTTGCGGTAAAGTAATAGCAGTTTATGCAGCACAGCAAGAAGCCGACATTGGAACGTTAGCTGAACCAACGAATAACCCCTTCAACTACTATAGCAGTGATAGCAACGAGCTAGCCGAAGAACCTGTATCTGCTATTCAGAGTCAAGACAGGAAATTTGACAGGACTTGCAAGACTCGGAGAAGGAAGAAATTCAAACAGGATTTAGAACAGAATAAGGAGGAGGACGTTAAGCAGGCTTTAAGGAAAGGTTCAAAGTTAATTAGTTATACATCTACTTGATAGAAATTTGAATCCAATAACATTGATTAACGGTATATTCAAGAAATTATGAAAGTGATAAATAAAAATGTCCATAATACTTAATACGTTAAAATATTTACATTTGTTAGTAAATTGGCAACAAAAACTCTGTTTTGGGAATAACAATACTACTTGTTGGCCAAATCGGGATAGGAACAATATTTCCAATGTCGGTATCGGCGGCAACTATAAACTGTGCAGGGATTGTTATACCGGACGTTTGCTCAGGGACGACTAGGAATGATGTTATGACTGGTGATGGGAATGACAATTTTATTTGCGGTCGCTCAGGGTACGACAAGATTATCTTGGGTGGCGGTAGTGACACTGGGGTAGGAAATGGAGGCTTAGCTGGAGGCGATGTCATTGATGGAGGCTACGGCAAAGATACCATAATAGGAGACAATATAAACGCGCCAGGGGCACCTGAAGATTGCGGAGGACAGTCGAGCGGCGCCGATACTTTGAATGGTGGCCCTGATGACGATAAGATATTCCACAGTGGTATCATCTCACCAACAGCATCTGATGGCTTCAAGGACATCATCAACTGTGGCCAAGGGAAAGATGAAGCATTCATCAATATCCGCGTAGATGCAGATTTTGCCATTAGTTGTGAAACAGTACACGCAGGATAACCATACCCTACCCCTAATTTTTGGTAGTCAATTCTAGGTAGCCTAGTCTATTTCATCTTTACATTTTACACGCTAGTCTTAATGCGTCCAATGAATCATTATAAAAAATAATGATACTGACCTTAGTTAGAATAGTTTTGTCAAGTGAAATAGAATAAAGTTTGTTACCGTGATATATTTCACATTCCCTTTATAGCATAATCCCAAATATCGTAGTCGTGGAAGTAAAGAAAATGACGATAGTAGCCAACGTTGCCATTGGAATTGGCATTGGTATGTTGACCGCGGCTTTTATCGGTTAAGCAGTGCAAAAACTTCCGTCTCATAAGTTCAGTTCATCTCTTACATGCTAGTCTTAATGTGTGATGAACGATAGTACGATTTATCCCACGTCGACGAAGTTGGAAATTACAGCGCACAAACGAATCAGCGAATGAAATCGCAGAAAAATAATTGACAAACCTTAACCTGTGTTGTGACGCTTTCTAATATGATTGTCAAAAAGTCTTGGTATTACGATAATCCTTGCTGTTTTAATAGTGGGGTTAGGTCACATTTATCTGGATTACATACGAAGAGGTCTAATTATTCTGATTGGCGGAATACTAGCAGGTGTTCTGTTGCAATTTTTTCTACCGTTTTATATGTGGATTCCGATATTAGTAATCTATTGGATTTGGCAAATTGTTGACTCAATTCGACTTCACTCTAAGACCAAAAATATGGTACCGCCTAATGCATAGGACGACAGTAGCGGCTGCGTAATATGCTAATTACATGGGACTACTTCTACTTCTTACAACCCATAACAAAGCCGCTGTGCGGGCGATCGGTGAGGCTATCCGATAATAACCATAGCGGCTCTTATTTTTCCTGTATCGGATACTATCTCCTGTTGCGGTAATAATATTTTAAACTTGAAATATCTTGGTGCCGATATTATGACTCCAAGTCAGCAACACCGCTGCCTGACTTGGCTGGGGGGTTAGGTCTTCATGGTCGTTGTACCTAGCCCACCCTAGACTTTAAGTAAGCCTAAGCAGCGCTTCTTATTAATCATAAACGAATTCTAGGCTGATTGATATAGTTCACACGTGTACCACACCTATGAAAAAAATATTTTCAAGAATAGAATCATTACTTACACGTGGTGCTCAGGGAGGAGAAGGACTAAGTGTCTGGGGAGTATATTTAGGATAATGAAGAAAATATTTGTAATCATATGAGCAATCCTGACAGGTGCAATAGGACTGGGTTTTGTAACAAGTTCCGTTGAAGCAATGAGGGCACTCAATTAAGAAAGAACACCTTTTCTCTTTCTCAATTTAATTTGTACATCTTACGACTTAGTCTTAAAGCATCCAATGAATCACCTTGTCTAAGATGCTTTAAGAAAAGAAGTTAGACTGGTTTCGTATAGTGAATCTCGAGGCTAATTTCTCCAATGAATACGAATGGGTCGAGTAGATTTAGCTCGGATACCAATAGCATAATATACGATACTCCGACCTTAAAAATAAAATGGTAATGAAGGAAATTGTGGATTTTGACTCACCCGAATTTGAACAATGTATAAAAATTTACAAATCTTCGTTCCCGTTAAATGAGACAAGAGCTGTTGAAAGAGTAGTAACTATGCTGAAGG
This sequence comes from Nitrososphaeraceae archaeon, assembly GCA_044870745.1. Lineage (GTDB taxonomy): Archaea > Thermoproteota > Nitrososphaeria > Nitrososphaerales > Nitrososphaeraceae > TA-21. The sequence goes on from JBIOZE010000139.1 coordinate 11,662, forward strand.
ATGATTTGAATTATCATCTATTTATTTCCAAGAAAAATAATTCAGTGGTTGGAATGTCTTTGATGTATATATTCAAATCTCTGAAAATTGGTTTACTTGATTATATGGCGATTATTTCTACTTATAGGGGAAGGGGAATTGGTAAGGAGCTCTTTAAGTTTACTTTCGACAAATTTTGTTCCTTAATCAATAACGGAATTGGGCTGCTAATGGAGATTCAAATAGAAGAAGTTAACGACCCAGAAGAAAATGCTATAAGGAAAAATAGGATTAGATTTTATACAAGACTAGGTGCAAAACTGCTTGAAGGAGTCAATTATCTCCTTCCTCAATTTCAAAATGGCATTATGCCAGAGAATATGTATCTTATGATTAGACCTATTGAAGATATACCCTATCTCTCAAAAGTATCCGTTGTTGGATACATATGTGCCATATATTCTTCGATGTATCAGAATCATTGTAATAACCTTCTGGCCAAAGTTTCACAGAACTTGCCTTCGCGAATAATGCTTCGAACTATCGAGGTCTAAATTGACCCTTCATGAAATAACAGGTCCGCTCTCCTTTCAACGATAATTACTTCAATCCACTTTTCTTTTTTAGAGTAACCGTAACTAATTAACACACCTTATACATCTTACAACTTAGTCTTAATGCATCAAATGAATCATTGTATGACGTTTGTTCCTTATCAAGAGAATATTCTTTTGAATATGCTGTCCTAAGTGAAATTATTAATTTATCAAACTGTTCTGGACTGGACTCTGAAATTATCAAGGAGATTTACACAGAAACAAATAAGACAATATCTAGAAAAGGGCTTTACAGTATTAGGCAGCAAATCAAGAAAGAATCCTTTCATTCGTATAAAACAATGCGAGAGGGTCAATATGAATATATACACGAGTTTAAGGAAAGAATAAACGAGATACTATCATTGCAAGTGTTTAGGTTAAAGGAAGAAGAATCAAGAATAAGATATCCTGTATCAGTTGAAACGTAATAAGTAATCACAATTCATAACAAACATCGTAATGACTTTACGAGATCATATTAGTTGTGCCATATATGTTATTAATGCAAAGTCATTAGAGGCAGTAGCCCCACTGTTCGCGGTCATTAAGCTAAGCCGCGGCTATTAGTTATCATGAGTGCTGCTGATGAGTACCTATATTCTGGCCAGTCTTACATAGGCATGAAAAAAATATTATGAGCAACACAAAGAAGTACCGATTAAACCGTAATTTCGCCTTTTACAATTTTGGTACAGGAGGATATGAGACTAAAGATGGGAGTACCATGTCGTATGAAGAAACTTTGAGAAAGAAATGGAAGTGTGAAAAGTGCTCTGAATCGTTCTCCAATTACAAAAATTTATTGAATCATAAAAAGGAGAATCATTCTTATTGATAGTTAGTTAAAGTCAGAGGTCTGGTCTGATGTTGTCCTAATTGTTTGAACCCTTTCAGGTTCATAGTACAGTACACGGAATGACTTTTGAAAGTTCGAATTTGCGAGCAAGGTGATTGCATTGCAATTAAATTCGTTCAAATAAATCGAGTTCCTTAATAAGGACCATGTAAGTTACAATTTTGGGAAAATGCTAAAAGCATTAGTTTTAGGAATAGTCGCTGTAATGGCAATAGGAATCGTAGCAGAAGCACTTAACGATGTATGGGCACCATCCAGCAGAAGAGGAGTCCCATCCGCAATTGTGAATGGGATAGAATACATGGCTTGGCCTCAGACAGAAGATGGATTCGTAAAGACAGCATCAGGGGAACAGTTCACTGACTTAGACATGGTCTTCGCAAGTGCTCCGGTAGGAGAAGTTGCAAAGAACTACGTGAACCTTCTGGCTGACCCTAATAGGATAGCAGAAACGGCAGAGATTTCAGCCGACGAAAATGGAATAACTGTCCGATGGTGGGAAACTAATCCAGCATTATTAGAGAGCGACCCTCTTTACACAATACCGTTCAGAGCAATAAGCACTGATGGTGGACTCACATGGAGTGAACCACAAAACATCTCTGAACTACCAGATGCACCAGCAGTGATAATACAAGTAGGAGCAAATTAGATAGTTCTTTCAATAAGAAATCTAAATCCCCTATTTTTTATAAGAAATAATTTGCCGACGAGCCAGAAACTTATGAAACCCACATAGAAACCTGACCCGTTAAACGAGTACGTTAGCGATTATTTGCAATTAAATGCAGCCAGATCCAACGATGACTTAAAGCGAGCCTGGCCAAATGGTATAAAACAGTTAAATCATATGTTACCTAGAATTGGAATAGTGACTAGAAATAAGAACTATGACGCCCAAATTGGCGGACGTACTCGCAGCGATTTCCTATGACACTGCGTTCAACATCATTGATATAGTAGTGAATAGTGCTCAGACTGCAGAAGGCCTAAAAGATAAACTTAACATATCTAGGAAGCGATGTTAGGACAGAATTAAGAATCTAGTTGATATTGGAATAATTAAGCGCAAGGATTTGAATTACACTATAACAAGTTTTGGCCGATTGTTGTATCAAACTCAGCTAAAAGTTGCAAAAGCGGTGCAGAATGTCTCAATGTTAAAGATGATAGATGCGATATCGAAGAGTGGGCTGGCTCAAGACGAGTACGTGAAACTGGTTACTGTACTTATTGACGATGACGAAATTAAAGACCTGATAGTAAACTGCAGGGAGCAATAAAATCCGATGGGCCGGACAGTTGGACGAATGAAGAATCTAGTAAGGTTAGCCCGGCTCCTCGGAGTTGGTTTGTAAAGCAATAGCCGTCATAGTTTCAGATTTATCAAATACGTAGAACTATTTGGGAAGGGAGAGACAGCTAAAATGTTAAACCTAACTGCCAGACTCCGGCTGAACCTTGTTAATCTAACCTTAGAAATTATGTTCTCGTTCCCTAATTTGCATATTAATTGGCAAAGGCTGTCGGCGGTGTCTGTAAAACTTGCAGTCAGGTGAAGGGAGACCACAACTTCTTTTTCGGTACTGACGACCGATCATGTAAGAAGGAAAAGTGTAAATGCTCCGGTTATCTTGAATAGAAGGGCTTAGGAAAATAATTGTTGCTCAATATTAGTTAAGCCTTGTCATTTTCTCTTATGCTTCAGTTGTAAAATTGGTTTAGCCTGTCCACAAAAATTGCAAATTAGGGTTCTTTATTCGACTTTAGGTTTTAGATAATGAGATTTACATTTTGGACATAATTCCAATTTCATATGATCGTTAGATCATAATCTATGGCTAATATTGCGGCCAGTACTTTGTAGAAAGGGCGGGGAGATTACGAATTGCTGCGCAAAGCAAAGCACATGCTACTTAGAAGATCTGATAGTAAACCTTAAAGTGGCATGTCTAATATTTTGAAATAAAAGTAAAGGAAAGAGAAAAATAGATTAACGGGATTGATTGCCCTTCAAGATTAGGTTTAGATTTTCAGTCTTTAGATCCTTGATTTTGTGCTTGAACTTGAACTTGTCCTTCCTCTTGTTGTCGCTCTTTTTCTACGCTAGGTTCGAATTGAGATTGTTCATTTTGAATTTGAGGCTGCATCTTTTGTTGTTCGGCTTCGAGTTCTTTCATCATATTTTGCTCAAAGGCTGTTTCATTTCCTAAGGTAGGGAATGTTTGATTGTCTGCTGTAAGCAAAGTTGTATTCGTTTGATTTTGAAATTGAGTTTGATTGCTGCCAGAATTTGAGGATTGAGCACTTATACCTACGGGCGCAACTAGGATAAACAGAAAAGCCATCATGACGGCTTTCTCGAAAATGTTATGCACAAAATGTCGTGATTTTGCTAATAATTAAGTATTTTGTAAACTTTTCCGCACTATCATATAGGATGTTGAATCATTCTATATTGGGTCCTAGGGATCTCTTGAACCGAGGCTCAATGATCAAATGAAGCGTTTAAACAATAATGGTTAATAAAATATTTGAAAGTTGAATCCGCTGATAATAGTTAGTTATCAAAAAAAGTTAATATTAACACTCACTAACCAGCGATTTTGAAAAGGAAATCTTAATCGTATTATCGATAGCGGTAGGACTGATTTTAGGCAGCGTCGCTACATCAATTCCATCCGTAATGACTCAAAACTATGCATACGCGTCAGAAGAATCCACGGAAACTGAAGAACAAGATCAAACTGAAGAACAAGATCAAACGGACACTTCAGAGGAGGAAGATACGTTCCAAGTCGAAGAAGAAAATTCAGAATCTGAATCAGAAAATGAAGACGAGGTCCAAACACTAAGTGGCGGAAGCAGTAAGAAAGATACGAAAGGACCTACAATCGACAATAGGAGTCCAAATGCAGGAACAGCAACAATTCCAATTAATATGGAAATCAAAGTCACGTTCAATGAGCCTTTACAAATTTCTTCAATAAGCACAGCAACGTTCTTGCTTAAAGTTACTGTGAATGGAAAAATAATTCCAGGAACCGCGTCTTTTAAGTCCAGATGGAAAAACGGCTTCATTCGATGCAACTTCCGATCTTGCATACTTGCAATCCTATACAGTCACACTGACATCGGGTGTAAAAGATTTGGCAGGAAATAGGCTGACTTCTGAGAACTGGTCATTTACTACCGAAGCACAACCTACAAGCGGTGGTGGAGACAACACAGGATCTGGCTCTAATAATACTGGATTTGAGAATCTTGGCGATTCACTAGGGCTTACTCTACCTAACGCTAACCTTGACGCCGCCGCGGCACAAAGTACTCCTGCAAATAGTAACAATTCGTCAGACTTTGGTGTGATAAATAAAGATGTGATTACTCTACCTAAGGGTCAAGCCTACATTCAACTTCTCAATGATGTTGAATTGGTTGACAGAATATTGCCTCTAATAGTGGACAAAATAGATGTCAATACGCTTATCGCCAAAGCAGATGGACAACAATTGCTAAAAAGGGTACTGCCGTACTTGGATGTGAAAGTAACTGCCACTGAGGGAATCGGAGAGGTTAAAGAATATCACCTTGGTAGCACTTTAGCAGGTGCATCCCAATCTGCCTACCAGACCGCACATTGTGAGCCCGATGAACAAATAGTGGAGAGAGGAATAGGCGCTGACGGCAAAAATGTAGTAGATGCCATAAAGGGGTTTCATAGAGTGGAGGGTTCGCCCCTTTGGAGTTTCTACTTACATCTAGGCTCTGACGGAAAGGTTACAGTGTATGCTCAATGCTTGAAAACTGAAGTTGGACTAAAGCAGATCCCTTCTAGAATTTCTAACAAATAGAAACCTCCTTTTTTATTGTCCTGGGATATTGCCAAGCAACGGGGCATTTAGGTGAAGAATAGTAACTCTTCTTTTTTCTTTTCAGTACTTTTTGAATATGGAAATTCAATTCTCCAAATTCCTTATGTCCATATCATTTTTCAAATTGCCTTGATTAACAATCTATGCTTCGGTTAAGGCTGAAAAGGTTAAAGCATACCTGCAGAACACTGATTTTGTGAGTTACAACCCGGCAAGAGACACGTCTTTCTATTGGTTGAGGAAAACCTCCAAATGGCTTATCGCTTTTCTTATTGCAAGCATAATTCTTTCAATTGTACAGACTTCGATCGGTTATGCGCTCCATGATTCACTCGACATTGCCCTCGACGATCCAGTTGACGAAAAAGATACTCTCCTTGTAGCATTTGGCTCACTAGTTCTTGTTAATTATGCTATATTGATAATATGGGCCGTAATTTTCTTATTCTGGTTTTACAAGGCATACAAGAATTTCGGAGCATTGGGCATAAGATCGTGGAAGTATTCTCCAAGAAGTGCAGTTGTTTTCTTCTTTGTTCCCATCGCCAATTTATGGATACCCTACATAATAGCAAAAGAAATTTGGAATTACAGTGATACAGGTTCATTACTATCTGAAGAACCATGGAATTACAAGTCCAAAAGGTCTGAGATAGTAACACTATGGTGGATTACTGGAGTAATCTCTGTGGGGCTTTCAATTCTTGCTTCTTTTGGCTTCGTAATAATTGAAGGCCTAGTGGAGACACTTAATATTGCTTCTTTAATTTTCCTCATAATAATGGTAAAGGAAGTAACTAGGCGTCAGGAAGCGAAATATAATATGATAAAGAGGTAACCAGGTACGATTATTCTGTGATAATCCCAATTCAATATTTCTTGATGAATAAAAAGTCATGAATCTCTTTTATCTTAAACATGGGAATCAAATTAGAATGCTAAAGACTGGTTGGAGAATGAATTGAAACTCACGTCGCATATCGAAGGCAAATACATACAACAGACCAAGAAACTAGTGACCAAATTACCAAACCAACTGTGAGTAGTTGACGCTTATTATGAGAAGTCTGCAGCAAGAGAAGCATACACTATTCCATTTACAAAGACCGCAATAGACAAACTACAAGAAGGCAGAACACACCTTTTGGTCCTGACTCTGAACATTGCAGATCCAGCAAGAGTGGATTTTGATGCAAAAATACAGAATGTTCTAGTTGTGCAATCATTTCGATGTGGAGGATTTACATAAGAGTAATTCACAGAACACGAATGGTCAAAGATCGTAGAGTTTGCAACAAGATCAGGTGATCCAACTCAGCGTATGCACAAATGGATGGCTGACCCAGAAGAATTCAAATACGGCTTTCATTGGTCTGGCAGGCTTAACTGTCGCCCGGAGGGTCTTGCCACCGCTATTGTTTGCTCAGTTACTATGACCTCTGCATTTTCGAATATCCAAGAATATACTACTGTAGTTACTAATGATATTGTAGTTAATTCTTCAACTTACTATCACTTTGACATAAATACTGTATAGTTGGGGGTGAGATATGTTGTGTTGCCAATAGGAGCAGAGGTTTCGGTAAACACGGTAACAGCGTCTATTGAATATCCTTTTTCTTTCGCATAGTCCAATGCTGGACCGAACATAGCCGCCGGACCAAATGTACCAACATCAGCAATTGTAAGCACTAAAGTCTTCGGACTTTCATAGAGAACAGATACACCTTGAAGACCCTCAAGGTAATTTGTAATTCCAGTTTGATTTACTTGTGAGTTGTTTTGAGTTTGTGCCTGTACATTTGTTGTAATGATTATGCTTAGACCCATAATCAAGGTCATTAGAAATATAATATTTTTCATACCCATGTTACAATTTACTTACTTATTAAAAAAATCAGATTGCACGAATAACTGAGACATTCGGATATATCTACTAATACATCCATTTTAATGACGTAATAATATGACATCGATAAAAATACTTGAAAATAGATAAAGGCAAAACCTAGAAGAGGACGTTAACAAATTCTTAGAAGGTCATGAGAACTATATAACAAGCGTGAACCTAAGTACCTTCATTCAGAACCAATTATCGCCTTAGCAAGCATTAGTTTCTATACAAAAAAATACCTCCAGTAAACTTGGAAACTACTAATAACAAATAAGCTATATATAAATAATAATCGTGGATAATTTGCTTAGCCGTCCAAAGGCATTCAAGTCTGCTTCTAAATTAGAATTCAAGCCCTCTTAGAATTAGATAAACAAACAGAGAGGAGTCAATGCTAGGTATCATTAAACCCTACTGTCTAGTGTTACCATCTAGATCTATCCTCTCTTTACTCTATAATGCGATAGCATCTATTTTA
>JBIOZE010000140.1:0-5725 GCA_044870745.1 Nitrososphaeraceae archaeon
TGTCTTAATTCTGTCAGTTCCTGTTGCAAAAGAAATGCTTGCTGTACGGGGGTGTCCGTATCATTCTTCCCTTGTAGTATTAAAATAGATGTATCGGAAGGAACATTGCCAATTATATCCAAATTAGGCTCCAAAGCATATCCTGCTCTAAACCAAATAGGACAGGGGCTACCTATACATTTCTCACCTGATTTCACAAGTGGAAGCGATTTAACCTTTTCTATTAGTCTAGGCTTAAGTTCCTTATCAATATCAACATATACATCATTGTTTGTATTGTATTTGGGATTCAGTTGTTGTGATAGTGATGGTGGTATGGACACGTTATTGATGGTAGTAGTCTCATTAGCAGGATTAGTAATATTTTGTGTGAGAAGTAGGGTAAGATTTCCAACCATAGTGGTAAAAACAGGATTCTTACTTGCTTCTTGTAGTGACAATAATCCATCATGAGTGTGGTCTAGTATCTCTTTAGCATATAGAATTGGTAGGCTTACTAGTTGGAACTCCATTAGTTTACTGAAGTTTTGTGCTACTGCTCCCATAAGTACTATGTTCTTTACTTTATCTGGATTATCAATAGCAACTCTGGGTGCGATGACTGTACCTTCACTATGACCTAATACTGTTATTCTCTTAGGATCTACTTCAGGCTGTTGTATAAGAACATTCAATGCTTTCTCTGTCACCTATAATGACCGCCAAAGGTTTATCTCTTAATTCCCATCCGTCACAGTAGGGGCAGTGAAATAAACTCTTCCCATAAAAGTCAGAAATGCTCTCTATGTTTGGTAAAATATCTTTTAGACCTGTGGAGATAATTATGGTTTTGGAATAATATTTTTCTCTCTCTGACGTTACCAATTCAAATTCAGTATTCTTAATTATCGAAGTCACTTCTCTCTTCAAGTAAACAACCGAAGGGTATTTGCCTAATTCCTTCTGAGCAATTTCTCTAAATTCTTTAGGTTTTATTCCGTCACGTGTAATAAATCCATGAGATTCCTGCGTAACGGCATTTCTAGGGTTGTCATTATCAAATAGTAATACATTTCGTCTTGCTCGTCCTAAGATAAGAGCAGCATTTAAGCCCGCAGGACCTCCACCAATAATAGCGCAATCAAGTACTGTATTCACTCTATTATCTTGCTACATTATGTTTATTTTATTTTCGCAATCTTTTGACCTTCGAATGTCTTCAAAGAGAGGGATTACACCATCTTGCAAATCCTTAAAAACTCAGCATTAAGCATGGATGAGAATGGGACAAGACAAGTTGTGGCAGAGTGGTGTCTGTGCAGGATGTAAACAAAAAAAGATTGTGGTTGCACAAGATCCAGTTACCAGTGACTATTTTTGTTCACAATGTTGGGGATCCAGTTTTAGATACAGAATTAAAAAATGAAAAATACCAATAGGTGAACTGTTCGGGTTTAATGCCAATTTTCGAGACCTGTTAGCACGGTCGCTAGTTTACAATATCCTCCCTAACCTATTATTGAGAGGCAAATAACTATTTTATAATCTAACTGGAGGCTAGCTAATATCACTTGCGATATTAGTAGCTCCATAGTAGCACCTCATAGTGCATTGGTGTATGACTACCAGAGTAGAGCGCGGGGAGTGGGATTCGAACCCTTCTTGCATGGTCTTGGAGTCTCCACTTATCATCGAATTCATTAATCAAGGAACATTCAATTGAAGTTAATTTATGTTTTGATGACAAACTCTAGTTATATCGGTCTCAGATAAAATCTAACGCGGCTGGCCGTTTGTGAAACAAAATTTGACATGATTCTTGGCTCCTTCATAAATAATTATATTTCTAGTCCTCAAAAAATGCACAGTTGCTTCTGATTCGGTGAGATTCAGTACATCTGTGATCCAATCGCGTTACATTTGCATTTATTTAAGTGGGCGGGAATGGACGTAGGACAAAGTTTCCACGATAAGCGGCTTCATAAATAAGAAAATCTTGAATTCATTGCACCAAGCCTCTAGATGAAATCTTAAATAGTTTTAAATATTCTTCAGAGCATTGACGGAGACAGAGTCTGGGGGACCTCTTATTGATATTCTCTGCGACGCCTGTCAAAATACCCATACCCTAATTCTTTCCGACGATATTCCACTTGGTTACCATGGTTATCTCGACTTTCCAAAGCAGGATACCCTTCCTGAACCTGTGCCAACGATTAGGGGGGGAAGTTTTGACGAATACCTAAAGCTTAAGGCGTATCTAGATAAATTGAACAGAGGACCAAAATCACTTCTTTATTTTACCTGTCCGGATAAATCCGTTTCTCAAATTGTTTTGATACCAACCAAGGAATTAAATGATACCAACCAATTAGAAGTAATATCAGTTATAGATCGTCACTCCTGGATGGCTGAAGGCATCGTCGTATCAACCACTATTGACTTGATAAAAGAAATTTCCTTGCCAAACATAATTAGGGAATCTGAAAATGCGATAAAATTTCAGATTGTCGATTTCCCTAAGAATGGCAAACTTACTCTCGCCAAAGAGACAGACATCCCCAGTGAGAAGATAGATTATAAGGACAAATTGAAGTATGCACCTTATAAGATAGGTCCCGACAAATTCAAAGTTAAAGTGTACTATGATAAAGATAGCACGTCAGACTATGACATAGGGATTTTCGTAAACGTCATACATAGTTTCTTTCCCGGGCCAAAACAGGAGCAAATATTAGAATTTAGTAAAGATCTAATACCAAATTCGGTAACGAAATTAAGAGAATTTATAAACTTCATGGTGCCCACGGTTACAGGAGTACTCACTGCTTATATTGGGCTTTTCTCTTTTTTTGGATTGGAAAAAATACAACAAATAGATTTGGGAAAAGGCCTTATCTACATACTTCCAGTTTTGTTTATGATTTCAAGTTTATTTTTATTTCAAGTGGCTATGCGTCCTAATCTGCGGCTCGTACGCATTGGAAATGTTTCTGTCATGACACTCTTACGAAAACAAGTTGTGGAATATATTAATAGTAGGATCAAGTATGCGTTCACAATATTTTCTATTGGGCTTTTCATAATGGGTTTAGTATTTTTACCATTGTTCCCTACTGAAGAGAAAACAGATAATGATTTTTCATTATATCGAAATCAAGGATTTGAATACAGCATCAATTACCCCTCTTACTGGAGCGTCTCTGTGTATGATGAGGGTAGCAATGTTTCCTTTTCGCAACTTGACGTACCTATTGGACCCAAATTTCAAATCAAATCTGAGAAACATGCGGAGAAACCAAAGTCTTACCTATTTGCAAAAGAACAGTCTCTAGATCTCGGAATTAATTCTTCTACTCCCATTCCAGATAAGGTAGCAGACATAAATGGTTTCAAGATAACTTGGACTAACGATACTTTAAATAAAATACGATATACGGCCATAGATGATCTTACTAATTCATCATACGTCATCGATTACACTGCCAGGAAAATTGATTTTGATGAATATCTTCCTACCGTAACTGAAATGAAGAACTCTATGATTATTGGACCATCCTATAGTAAAGACTCAAGTACTTGAAAATATTACTCAACTAATTATTATATACCTCTTCCTAGCTGTTATTAGGCTGTGCAGTATGTTTGGCTCTCATTCAGGAGTATCAAGATTTGTCGCCTTTCCTTCCAATTTTACCAATCAAACATACGAGTGAATAAAAATTACATATTATCTTAACACCGATTCAAACGATAAAGAGATCATAGTACTGATAAAGGCGAAAACTCTATTGAGCTGGCCCTTGACGCTGCTGACCAGATTTCAAAAGAAAAGGGAACTGACTAACTTTGATTTAGCTCATTTCGGTCCGGCAACAGATAAGCTCAGGTTTAATTCTGATACAAATCTAGAGGTAGCACCACGAAAGTGAAGTCTATGGTCCCCGATTGACAATGGCTTTAACCAAATCCAATGCCCATTGCTTACCAGTTTTATTGGTTTCTTCTTTTTCGCTGGAACTTGTACACCGAGAACATTTCCTTCATGCAATCTTACGGTAAATGGTGTTTCGATTTTTATATGATGGGTAGACAACTTATTACCATCCAATTCGGCCTGAATATTAGCGCCATTAACGTCACTGGCACAGAATGCATTAAGCTGCTGCTCTGTTTTTAGGGAAGGATATTCTTCAATGCTGGCCCAGGCTGAATATGCTGGAGCTAATATGTAGAAGTTTCCAGGTGGAATAAATGACCTTGTAGAAATTGCTCCTTGATATCCTCCTGTTAGAAACCATACCTTCGCTTCACATTCTTCAGGTATTTCCGAATGCCTTAATTCCAGAAAGGAAAGTTTTCCTTGGTTCTGGTCTTGTCTTCTTTCGTACTCTCTTGACAAATGAGAAAATATGGGATGTCTTTTGTCTGGTATACCCAAATACCACCTGTGCCAGGCTCTTATCCACTCTTCAATTTTTTGTCCACATACTCGTTCATCCTTTGTGGCTTCAACACTGACCTGTTCAGTAATCATATTTTTTCATACTCCAGACAAATTAAGCCTTATCTAGTGGGATTTTACATGGGTGTCCCATAGATTCTACGCATATGTCAGCATTGTTTCTGTAGAACAAGTGGTCAACTGATTCATATCTACCTGGTGCAACCTCTCTGAATGAAAGAGATACGTTCAAAAGTTCACCTTTTATTTCCTGTTTAGGGCACAGTTTATACCAGAAAGAATGATTCTCGTCATCATTAATCCAGCCGCTGATTGTTCTCTTATGATGTACTCCAGATATTTTTTCTTGTATTGCTATGACAAACTGGTCATTTTTCATCAACATCTGAACATCCACAATCTCCCCTGAAAGTTCCATTACTCTTTGGGACTGGTCAAAAGATTGCCCATAATTACGACTAACTGAAAGGTACAAGTCTTTCTCCTTGGCATATACCACCAGCATATTGTTCCCGCCATTAGTATAAAATTTGAGATTCGTGATATCCTTCGACTCTCTCATGTCAAACTTGAAGCTATGCGAAGTGGCCTGAGATGCTATTGTTTCCATGGCAGTGATTATATAGTTATATATAAATGTATTACTGTGGCTTGTTAATTTCTTTGATTACTTCGTGCATATATTCTGCAACGTCTTTTTCGTCTAACGTCCACTCTATGCCAGTCTTTTGTTCAGTTTGGAGTAGTTTAGATTGCATAATCTGCTTCACTTTATTTTCTAATTCCTTCTTATTTTCCATAGATGCAATCGAATGTATTAGTTTTCCTTCTGTCCTAGCAAAACGTCTCATAGTATTTCGCAGCTCTAAATCACTTGATACGGAGATTGAAGACGTATAAACGCCTAATACGACCAAGTAAGCTGATACTCCCATTGAAGTAACGGTGGCAAGTCCAAAAGGGGGATAAGGTGTAATTGACATCAATATGGCCTGATTGCAAGTAAAAAGCAAGAGAAACCCAAATCCTGAAATAATAAAGTATGACCTAATGTTACTCTGGGGGGTTACCTTTGCTATCGCCCAGAACTGAAATGCCAACATAAAACCAGCAATCGGCTTACTTGCAGTTACGATAATTGTTGTCCACCTAGCAATCGCGAACGTATCTAATTTTAATATAGGAGAAAGAAAATTTGCAACTGACGATGTAAATTGTGCTAAAAAAAATACTAGTGGTACAATCATAATTATCCAGTATTTTCCTTTGCCTAATCTACGA
>JBIOZE010000141.1:0-15475 GCA_044870745.1 Nitrososphaeraceae archaeon
TAAGTAGGCGTAGTAAAAGGATCAGAAAGGAATTTACTAACTGTCAGGATAAGGTGCTGAGTGCTATTAAAGGTTGGTTAGAAAATGCGTCGGATCAGAATATAATTAAAATTAATTTAGGCCAATCAAAAGCTATTGCTCAACTACTAATGGCTATAACTGATGGAACGGCTTTCGAATTAACAGATCATCCCGAAAAGTTAGATGACAAGAGGGTTTTGGTATTGTTAAGAAAAATGATCCTCTCTGTTTTGAAGCAGTGAAATAATAAAGTGATAATTTCACTTCCGCCGGAACATTTGATTACTCTGTCATAATCTATCGTTACATGACAGGAACGTCATCGTCTGGAATCATAACTGTCGTCAAATTTAAGACATTCCTGAAAACCATTAACTATTTTCCTTCGGTGACAGTAAGGACATTGTAAATAACTTGGATCAGTTGTGGGCAATAAATAGCCTATTCCGCAATGGCATTTCTCATATTCTGTAAAAACCAATGCTTTCATAGTTTGAAGGTAATTATTAAATTAGAATGCTTAGTGTTAGTCCGTGCTAAGGTTTAACTTATTAGATACGACCTTTCTGTTGACACTACTTATTTTTTGGTAGCCTTAATGCTAATTATGAATCGACTTACCACGCTTGGGATGGGGAGACCGTACTGGTCTTGCTCATCAGCCCTATTCCAGCAGTCACACACATAGTTATCGACGAAAATCGGTTACTTATTTAGATCTATGCTGCACCAAGATTTCTGGCGTAGTTGCGTCCTTAGATAGCAGCTTATAGTAGTCAATAAATTTCTCAGCCAAGTATGGATCATCATACGTGGAGACTGCGACTGTAAATTGCTCTGGGTTAATGAAATTGATAGTTTCGTAGACTACCTGAATCCCGTCTACAACTATGAAGCTAAGCGGCAAGTCAGGTAATCTTTTTAAATCAAACCTTGGTGACTTTAGCACTTTCTTTACCAAATCAGCAATCTCCCTATTTGGTGGAGTTCTGATAATGGCAGCAAGCCTATTTTCTACACTTATTTGTTCTGGATTGCCATCAAGTATATGTATTGCAACACCTTTACCAAATTTTTGAAATACCATGTTGGACACGTGAGGATCATGATATCTGGTTGCAAAATAGACCTCATTCTCTGCATTATCTAGAACTTTCATAACATCTGGTATTAGATTTTCAAATCTCTTCACGACATTAAAACTTGATAACTGAGTTGGATTAATTACTCGACTTAAATTTAATGTAGCTATGTATTCATTCACTAGATTCTCTTTCTGCGCTAGAGGGAAATCGTTCTTTGTTCTCAGTACGTCAATACTTTTGATTTGCCAGTAATTTGGAATCACTTTTTCCATGGTCTTGTAGTGGTTCTCATAGACGAGCATGCCAAATGTTGTTAACTTGTAGATAGAATCTTGCTTTTCTATCAATCCCATCTCCACCATGTGCTTCAATCTCACGTAATACTGCTTCTTGGACTGAATAGGTATGCCAGCGGAACTTGATCGAAAACCTGTTGATGCAGCACTCAAAATATTCATTGATGACTTGTCTGCAAGTGTAGCAAAAACGTCCTCAGCTACCACTGGAATAGTATTTTGGTGCTGCAAGCTTATTCCTTCACTGTTTTATGGACACGCGTTGTTAATAAGGTTCCGAAATTTCCAAGCTTTTCGCCTGATTTGGCTAAATGTTTTATATTTCTCTGACAATCGTGATAATGCCTTATATATCCCTTATAGAATTTACAACAATAACCTCATGGAACAACATTCACTAGTAGACATATTGAAAGCTATAGGAGATAGCAAGTCGCTTGATATTTTCCAGGCTATAGCTAAAGGTCGGGTAGAAAGTGAAGTGTTGAAACAGAAAGAAGGTCTAAGTAAAAAGCAGTATTACGTCAGAACTGGACAATTGTTGAGCTCGGGACTTATACAGAGAATTAAGGGGCAGTTCTCACTTACAAATTTGGGAGCAGTTATTTATCACGCCCAGCTCATCATGGAAGCTGGCGTTAATAATTATTGGAAGCTAAAAGCGATTGATTCAATTCAGGGGTCAGGACAAATAAGTGAAGAAGAACGCCTTAAGCTGATCAAGACCCTCTTAGGCGATAATCAACTTCAAAGCATTTTGGTAACACAAAGATAGCATGTAACCTTTTATGGTAACATTTTAGTTTCTCTGAAATCTTGATTCTATTTTCAGAACAAGTCTACTTGTTTATGCTTTGCTTTTGCTTTTGCACTTTGTCAATAAAAGCGAACATAGTAAACATTGAAAATATCTTCAATGAAAGGACATTCTCCATTATTTCTCTAAATACACAGGAGATGATTCTGGTTTATCTTAAACGGATGAAGGAACTTGCGGGAATTACTCTTGCTGCCATAGCCTTATAATATGATGGTGAACATGATTGGATCATGATCGTCACGCCTTGCAATAGAACTTACAAGGTGTCTAGTAAGGCGCAAAATTGTAGTATTTCTAAATGTTGACGTGATTGAACCATCCTTCTATACATGAACCTGGGGTAAGTAGACCCATAAACTGTTTACCAATTTTAAGTGCATTTTCATTCTTTTGCACCTCTGCTACAAGATCATCTAGATGCTTTTGATCTCGGTAGAATTGTAACTCCAACCAAACTTCTTCGTCTTGTTTGGCTGCTATGGTTTTCGCTATGTTTGTCATTCCCATCTGCTCAGCCATTTTGTCCTGCTCATCTGACCCTACCTTGAGCAGAAATATCTCTTGATTTACGCCAGCGTTCTTAAAGAATTCCTTGATCGGTTTTTCAAGCTGCATCAACGCTTCGTGGTTCGCTTTTGGTATCCGCCAGACAGAGAGACGGATAATATTTCCAATTTCATTCATTATATTCAAATCGCTACCATTAGATCATGAAGGTCATTATATTAAGCTGCAAGTAACCAACTAGTAATCAAGCATTGTATTATATTACAAGTACACATTAATGAATGATATAGATGGATCAGAGCAAACCAAAGAAGAAGGATAAGGAGAGTGTTCCAGAAGAGATTAACGACCATCTTAAGATATTTGGTAAAGAGCCATGGGAAGTTGACTATAATAAAATGGGACGATGCGAAGTATGTGGATCACGAATAGATGAATATGGATATTGTGCCTGTGGTGCGGGTAGTGTGGGTTAAATTATTAGTCATTAATTTCAATTGATTTCAATAAATTTAACTGAATTAAGAGATTAGCTTTATTCTGGCTGCTAGCCATTTCACTATTCTCATCCTACTACTATTTCTAATGCAGAATCAATGCCAATTCGTTTTAGCTTCATTGTCTGACTCACAACCAACCAATTTGAGCTTTCATTAATCATCTTTACCACTACAATGTGGAGAACAGAGATTTGCAAGCCTTATTAGACATAGTGAATAATGTAACGCTGTGAGCGAAATAATTTCTGATGGTACTGTTCGTAAACTTTTTGAAGGAAAGAATCTTGTTTACGTCGCTTCGTTGATGAAAGATGGTTCTCCACATGTTGCTCCAACGTGGGTGGATATTGATAACGGCACCATCCTAGTTAATACTGCTGTCGGTAGAGTCAAGCAAAAAAATATCTCACGTGATGGTAGGGTGGCCCTAGCAATAGCAGATCACGATAATCCGTATAATATGGTTACTCTAAGAGGAAAGGTAGTTGATCAAATAACTGGACAGGAAGCTGAAGAACATATCGACAAGCTAGCAAAGAAGTATATTGGTAAGGATAAATATCCTGGCAGAGCTCCTGGAGAGAGACGAGTTATACTCAAGATTAAGCCTGAAAAAGTATATCATATGAACTACTAGCGCGTTATGCTCGTCAGCTCTAGTACATTGACAAAATAATCATCTCATCGATAAGTCGAATTATTGTCCTAACATTTTACACCATCAAACTTTGGTTCAGAAATTTGGAAAGTCTTTAGCATGTCCTCAAAAGCAGAAATATAATCATCATAATAGGCTGAATTACTAGCATCGTATGTAATCACATATTCTCTATCAAAAGCAACCAGTAACACTTTCATCTTCTTGAATCCGCTACTGTCTGGTGTTCCTTCTGATCCCTCGGCATAGACTATCTTCTGTGCAGGATAACCTGCAATTTGAGTGCCTTCTGATGTTATAATCCTGCTTAGACCTCCTTGTGTCGTGGCTTTCTCTTCTTCAATGTCTTTGATTCCCGCAAATGATTTATTCGAAAGTCCCGAAATATCGTTCAATTCGATATATACTGGGCTCCTAAAACCATCATCAGTACCTGGTTGAATTTCGACTATGAAATTGGTTACGGTGGTTGAGTCATCATTATCTTCTCCACTTTTCCAACCTGAAGGATACTGAATAGATATACCACACTGGGTGTTTGCATACTTTGCACCTAAAGATTCTCCTGAAACTTTAGGAATACTGACTATGAATAATACAATGATAATAAAAAGAGGAATAGCTCCCAAGTAAGTCTTGAGTCTCATGAAATGAGTAATACAGACTCACCTATTAAGATGACGAAATTATAGACAAAATATCTAAAAATAATGATGATCGAAATTATAGACAAAATATCTAATCAATAAATCAGTGTCAGGTTTAGACAAACATAATATTTGAAAATTGGTGAATACAACCGAGGAGTAACTAGATTCCTGAAAGAGTCTGAAATATTATGTGTAAAATCTTACTTCAATGGTTCAATACTTTTCAGAAAAATGATATGTTAAATTATTCAAAATTTGGCAGAAAATTAGCCGGTGTATCTGTTTGAATAATGAATGAATTTGGTCCTATGGGAAAATAAATGAATTACATTATAATTTACTGAAAGAGAGACTTGCAAATTATGAAAAAGTTAAATAAAAATATCAAATAGTACTTTCCTCCTGCAGCCGACGCAACACTACTCAAAGTTATCGTTGTTATTTTTAGTATTATCGTCTTGTTCAATTAACGCCGTTTCAAATGCTACTGCCTTATTTGGTTCTGATGCATAAATAACATAGTGATGATTTCTCAATAGTGAACTGATCCATTCATGTTTTCTTGTGGGCTCTATTTTAGAGATATCGTAATAACATATTTGAGAATGATTAAATTCATCAAAATGTTGGTGCCCATTTTCTTCTAGTAAAATGCTGAATTTCATCCCATCTTTTGTTTCAACATCAGTTATTGTTCCACCAACGAATCTGTATGGGGGTTTCATGTTTTTTTTGGATTCTTCTCGTATCTGATTAAGAGTATGAAGTATATCGTGCTTTTTATCATTTGATCTTTCTATCTCATAAATCCGTAACTGATTTTTCTGTTTGAATAAGTTTACGTCAATTCCCCCAGCTGATAACTGTTTTTCAATTATTTCAGGTCTGTCAGCCGTATAGAAAATACATGATTCGCCTTTTGCAAGTCCGTTTTGAAAATATCTACCTATTATCCAGGATGCATATTTTTGATCGTCGTACAAAAGAAGAATGTGTTTATTACTTTCCATATGATCAACAAATTTCATCGGAAGATAGTTTTTTAAAGTGTTCTTGTTTTTAGTATCCATATTTCATTTAACCTCCTCTCATTTCATCAGGTATTTTATCTAAATATTTTATACCCATTTCAAGGATAAAATTAGATATTCTATCATAGTCTTGAAGAAAGTCTCTACCTTTTTCGGTTATCAAGAGTGGGCTTTGGAGTATCATTTTCTTGTTTTCTAGCTCATCTAAATATCTGGCAAGCTTATCGTATGCTAGATTACTGCGAAGCTGTACTCTTGTAGGTTTTGCCACACCACCATCATCCTTTATTATTTCCTCCACAATTGCTTTCAGAATATCATTATATAACTCCAATTTACTACGTCTTGGTTTGCCTGGCAGATTGCATTATTATTTCATTTCTTATAAATAAACCTCCCCAAGGGGAGCAATGCTTTTTATTGTTTCATGGATAGAACGGCTATGAATAAGATTGTTTCCGAGGAAGAATGGGTCGAGGCCCGCAAGGCACTTTTAAAGAAGGAAAAAGAGTTCACAATCTTGCGTGATCGCCTTAGTCAGCAACGACGTGACCTACCTTGGATAGGCGTTAATAAAGAATATGTCTTTGAGGGACCAAGTGGAAAACAAACACTGTCGGAACTTTTTGACGGAAGGAGCCAATTAATAGTCTATCACTTCATGTTTGATCCGAGCTGGGAGGCAGGTTGCCCAAGCTGTTCCTTTTGGGCCGACAATTTCAACGGAATAATTGCACACCTCAACCAACGGGATGTAACCATGGTCGCTGTGTCAAGAGCACCTTACAGCAAGTTGGCTGCATACCATAGGCGGATGGGGTGGGATTTCAAATGGGTTTCATCTTATGAAACAGATTTCAATCTTGATTATGATGTCTCTTTCACGCCGGAAGAGCTTGTCAAGAAGGAAGCTTTCTACAACTTTGGAATACGAGATCCCTTCAGTCCAGAACGTGAAGGAGTCAGCGCATTTTACAAGGACTCGGCCGGTAAAGTGTTTCACACCTATTCAGCTTATGCACGTGGCATCGATATGTTGAACGTAGCCTACCATTACCTTGATCTGGTTCCCAAGGGCCGTGATGAGGCCGGTCATGACTTCCCTCAATTCTGGGTGCGACGTCACGATGAATACGACAAATAATAAAATAATTAATTGTAATACTCGATCCAGTATACGTAATTGCCAGAAATTAATTTCCGGATTGGGGTTCGAACCTGAAATAATGAAATAATAGGTTTATTAATCATGTTTAGTGTTGTTTGGATATTGATTGCAATTAATAAAAGGCTTTTACAGAAATCATTTGTTTTAAACTCTTTGGCTATAGTAGCAATAATAGGCATAGTATTATTCAGTGGAGTCAGCATCAATTTGTATGACGACAAAAACAACAACAATCAAGCACAAGCACAACTACAAGTAGAGCCTGAAAATGTTAGCAAATTATGGGAAACACGCAATGACTTAAAGAATCCAGAATCAGTAGCTTATGCACCGAAGCAAGATGTCTTATTTGTTTCTAACATAAATGGAATACCAAATCAAAAGGATCAGAATGGATTCATTTCTAAGGTTTCATCTTCCAATGGGAGCATAATTGAATTAAATTGGGTAACAGGACTAAATGCACCTAAGGGTATAGCTATCTCTAATAATAATAACGATACATTGTATGTTTCCGATATCACAGATCTAGTCGAGATAAACATTGACAATGGAAAAATAATGAAGCGCTTCAACGCACCAGGAAGCGCTTTTCTTAATGATGTTGTATCAGATAATCAGGGAAATATCTATGTATCTGATACAATTGCAAATACTATATACAAGCTAGATGGTAATAATAATGACACGTCATTACAAGCTTGGTTGCAAAGCCCACAATTAAATGGTCCTAATGGCTTGCATGTTGACAATAGTAAAAATAGACTAATTGTTACTTCTTTAGGAGAGATGAGTAACCCCGGAGCCGGCATAGAAGTTGTTGATTTAGAAAATAAGACAATAACCACTTTAGGAAAGGAAGGAACGAGTTCTCCATTTGGCGGCCTTGATGGAATAGAATCTGATACTACGGATGCACATTATTATGTTACTGACAATCCTGGAGGAAAGTTATACATTGTTAATGCTGATGGAACAGGTTATGGAACTTTGATAGACTTACACACCAAAGGAGCAGCTGACCTAGGATTTATACCAAGCCAAGGTACAATTGTAATACCCCTTATGCAGGACAACAAACTTGTAGCTTATAAGTTAGCAGAATAGAAGCCTATGGAGAGTTGAGAATAAGTAATCGCTTAGGGTTTAATATCTGAATTCAACCTTGCTCGTTCCTCTATACCATTTAGTATCTGTGGAATCTATTCTTGAATTGGGATTCAAAGCCTTTGGGGTATAATAGGCACTTTTAAATTCCTCTAATTTAATCACACGAAAGGTGCCGAAAAAACCATCTTCTGGCAGAATTAAGAAAAAGCCTGCCGGATTTAATAAAAAGATACTGATCTTAGGAATTGTCCTGGCCGTAGTAATAATCGGTGGTTCCGCAGCTGCGTTCTTATCAATGGATCATAATAATAATAGTCCTCCTACACAAAGTAATGAATTAAACGATATCGCTAAAACAATAACTCAACCTGTAATTCAAAATGCGTCGGCAATTGGAAGTGATAGTGCAAATATTACAATAGTTGAATTTGGGGATTACAAGTGTCCGTATTGTGCGAGATTTCACACTGAAACAAGTGGGCAAATCATGGACAACTACGTAAGGACTGGACAAGTAAAATTTTTGTTCAAAGATTTCGTTATAAATGACAGACCTTTTGACAAAGGATCAACTCTCGCCTCCAGAGCATCATATTGTGCAGCAGATCAAGGAAAGTATTGGCCATTCCATGATGAGCTATATAAAAATTCACAGGGTGAACACACAGAATGGGTTACAAAGGAAAGTCTCATGGCGTTTGCGAAAAATGTTCAAATTCCTGATGTGATAAAATTTTCAGAGTGCCTCGATTCACAAAAATATAATGATGTTGTGACTCAAAATACCCAGCTAGCAAAGTCTTTAGGTATTGATTCTACACCCACTTTCCTTCTTGTTACCCAGGGTCGAGAGCCAGTGGGCATAGAGGGAGCTCAACCATATGATTCATTTGAAGAGGCAATTTCACAGCTGCAAAAATTGGTGAGCTAATATTACCAGTGATTAGCCCCACTAAATCTACAAGGACAACATCTGGAGAGTTGCCTTGCATACATAAATTCACTTAAACAATTGATTCATCATATTAAAAAATTCCTTGTCGGACATTTTCTTCTTCTGGTCTACCCACTGTTCTACGTCTTTGCCAGCCAAATATCTTAGGTTAGGATTGTCACTTTTGGCTGCCTCCAATACTAGATTGCCCACTAGCGAAGGAGGGGAGCCATTCTGCATTAATTGTCCCAATACGTCGTTCATCTTCCTTGTCATACTCAAATAAGCCGAAGCTGGGTCTTGTGACTTTTTAGCTACTACCATCCCGTTACCAAAGTTAGTTCTAATGACACCAGGTTCGACTAATATGACTTTAATTCCAAAAGAGTCTAATTCATATGATAAGGATTCGCTAAGACCTTCCATTGCAAATTTCGTGCTAACATAAGCAGATCCTCCAGGATACCCAAATCTTCCTGCTCCAGAACTCATGTTTATGATTTTTCCAGATTTTTGTTTCCTCATTATAGGAATGACAGCTTGGGTCACCCTGACTACTCCAAAGAAATTAGTCTCATATTGTTGTTTAATCTCATCTAAAGAGAGGTCTTCAAATGCACCTACCAGCCCGTACCCAGCATTGTTGACTATAACGTCTATTCGACCAGAATCAGATACTATGGATTGTACTGCTTTACTTACTGAAGCGTCATCTGTTACGTCGAGTTGCATTAACTTTAATGGGAGATTTTCCTTATCTGAAACCGATTTAATGCCACTTCCCTTTTCTAAACTTCTCATGGTAGCATAAGTAAGAAATCCTTCTCTTGCTAATGCTAGAGAAGTTTCGTAGCCTATACCAGACGAGCTCCCTGTCACAACCGCGACTTTATTAACGTCACTCATGTACGCTAATGGCATTGAAACCTAATAAATGATATGGATTTTGGTGAATGAATGATATCTTACAAGTACTGATTTTCTAGGTTGTGAGAATTAACTGCGTTTTTAAAGAATGCTTGTAAATATACTTCGATATCTTCAAACTCTAGGATGTTGGACTATAAGATCTCAACAGGGAAGGAATAACGCCGGTCCGGATTAGATGGGATGCTATGCACAAAAATATGTAATCCATGCTCATACCTGGTGTCCTATATCACGACCTTGTTTCTTCTCTAGCACTGAATCTGTCATCTTTCAATCATGGAGTGATTAGAGAGCAAAAGCGCTACAATCTTGCAATAAGGAAATCCATTTACATAAGACCTCACTTTATTCATTTTGCTACTTGTCTTCAGGGGGAAAACGTATATTGATTTTAGGAGCGGGATTTGGAGGGTTAACAGCTGCTAATTTATTGCAGAAAAATCTTTCTTCATTATCGCCATCGGCAGAATATCAGATTAGTATTATCGATCAAAAAGACTATTTTATGATGGGACTTGTAAATTTATGGATCTTGAGTGGAAAAAGAACACTTAAGGATTCTAAAATTGATTTGAGTAGACTTGAAAATAAAGGAATAAGGTATCATAATGATAAAGTAACGGGAATTGATGTCATCTCAAAGAATGTCACAATTAGAGAATCTTCACATCTCAAGTTAAAATACGATTATCTAATAATAGCATTAGGTGCGGAATATTCATTTGAAGAAGTCAACGGATTTCTAGAAAATGGAGGCTTTAATCTATATGATGCAGAGCAAGTTACAAAACTTAGAGAAAGAATACTTTCCTTAAAGAAGGGGAGAATAGCAATCTGTATAACATCTATTCCATATAAGTGTCCTCCAGCACCGTACGAGACATCTTTACTAATAAATGATATTTTAGTTAAGAATGGTACAAGAGACTCAATTGACATCGATATTTATACACCAACACCGATTTCTTTACCAGTAGCTGGAGCAAAAGTGAGTCAGGATGTTACTAATCTGCTTAATGATAACCATATCAATTTCCACCCATTACATAAAATAAAGACAGTACTTAATATGGAAAAAATAGAATTTGAAAATGGTAATTTGGCAAGTTATGATCTGCTTATAGGGATTCCTCCTCACAAAGTACCTAAAGTAATAAGGGATTCCGGTCTTTTAACCGAAGGACAAAATTGGATTAATGTCGACAAGTTCAGTCTTAGGACAGAATTTGAAAATGTGTTTGCAATAGGGGATGTAACTGAAATTAAGGTGAACGAAAATGTGGCTATTCCTAAGGCTGGGGTATTTGCAGAAGCTCAGGCAAAAGTAGTTAGCCAACAAATAGTCGATGATATCAAAAATGATAATAACAAACGCTCATCGTCACGATTCGATGGGAAGGGTTTCTGTTTTATGGAAGTTGGAAATGAGAAGGCAGGATATATTGCTGCGGATTTTTACAATGAAGATGGTCCATATACTCTTCTTGAGCCACCATCTGACGAATCATACAAAAAGAAATTAGATTTTGAAAGAAGTAAAGTAGATGAGTGGTTACTATTGTAGTTCACTTTTTGAGTTTTTTTAGTTTTATCGTATGAATTCATTTTCAAATTTTATATCCAGTGATTCTCACCCATTAACAAAACTGCCATCATCACATCAGACAAGTCAAGTTTATTATCCGTTTGAATCATACTGTTGCATAATTTGTAACAATGAGTGTCAGGAAGTAATCAACGAGTATTAGAAAACTAAAAAAGCCCAGAAGGAAAGCTCAGTACTAGATGCATTCCATTAAGGATAAAGGCGTAAGTGATCAAGAAAATTATTCATCTAAAGTTAAGAATACCGAGAACAGACCACAAAGAGCATTAGTTTTCCAAGGTGGCGGAGCACTTGGTGCATATGAAGCCGGTGTATTCAAGGTATTGTACAACTGGATAAAAGAGGAGACCCAGGATGATGAGAATATCTTTGATATTGTCGCTGGTACTTCTATTGGTGCCATAAACGCTACTATAGTCATGAGCCATTATTTGGAAAGAAAAGAACAGCTAATACAAAATGGCGAGCGAATTGTCCCATTGAAGTGTTGGGAAGGAGCGCCAAAAAAACTTCTTCACTTTTGGAAATACATTTCTTCATTTCCTAATTTGTATCGCGATTGGCTGCTCAATTTGAATTTATGTTGGCTTCAATGGTTCCAAATGAACCCGTACATACATCTACCGTCGCGTGAGGCATTTAGAAGGTACCTGTCAACAAGAGTATCTCTTGTATTTGGAGAGCCACCGGTATTTCTACCATCATTTTTTGCACCTTTTCCTACCGAATTTAATAATAAATTCTTGGATTTTACGCTACAGTTTGCCTGGTGGTATCGATATACAAGTCAACCATTGAGAGAGAGTATTGAGATGTTTGCTACAAAACTGTCTGATGGAGGCATAAAGACTAGTATTGAAAATTATGAACCAAGACTTATTCTGATCAGTGTAGATATAGAAGAAGGTGCAACGGTATCTTTTGACAGTTATGAAAAACCAAAGGATAGAACTCTGAAATCCGAATATAACGTGCATGATGTCGAGAATCACGATCGAACTTATGAAAAAAGTATTTTTTATGAAAATGGAATTACTACCGATCATGTTATGGCAAGTGCTTCTGTTCCAAAAAATTTCGATTATGTTGAAATAAAGGGAAGTAAGTTTTGGGATGGTGGATTGCTTAGCAATACCCCACTAAGAGAGGTTATAAGCGAACACAATTTATTTTGGAAAGAAAAATTAGGATTAGATTCTGTAGAACTTTCATTTGACACATGGAGCGAGCCAAGAAGGAGTATTCCATCTCTCGGTGTCTGTATTGTCAACTTATATCCATCTAAAGAAACAACTAGTGTTTCTGCATTGAAGGACTATGACATGATAAAAGACAGAGAGAACGACATAAAATATCATGATAAAACAGAATATGATTTAAAAGTAGCTACTTTCGTATCCGATTACGTAGCTTTCGTCACTGAGATGACAGATCTGGCATTTCAATTAATAAAAGAAAAAGATAATCCTGCTGACAAAAAGGACAAATTCGATACGATTCTGAAAAAGCAAGCGAAAAGCCGCTTAAGGTCAGGAAAAAAAAGGGAGTATCAAGATTTGTTGAAAAATCGATTTGAGATTAGTAGTGTGATTAAAATTGAACGTCAAGATGACGAAGATACCATTTCAGACAAAGCCCTTGATTTTTCAGCCTCTACGGTCTCAAATTTGATTACAAGTGGTATCAAGGACGCTTTGATTGAAATCATATCAAAGGTGAGTGACGATATTAACAATCTTGAAATGAGGGCATTATTATGTGAAATGAAAAAAGATCTTATTTCCATTAAAGTTCCATATGACTCAGGCGCTATTTCTGCAGTACCTATTTCCAATTATCGTAAGAAAATAGATGCCTGTCGTAAACAACTGAACGACGAGCAATATAATGCACTTATTAGATCAGTCAACATAATTACATCTAGCCTTGAATTAGAGTAACTCCTGATCTGTTAGAATGGCCAGTCAGGAGATGATAATAATTAATCAAATCAAATCAAATCTTGATCTTAATATGGAAAGTGTATTATATGAAATCTGATATTTTCTCTTACTTCTGGAGTCATTACATCTTCAATACTGAGGTGATGAACCTTTACTAAGTGACCTACAAATTGCATTAGTAATTCTTCTTCCGTTTGGCCTCTGCCAACAAAATTACAGCGTGTTCCTACTTCTCTACACTGCACACCTAACATATCACATTATTAATACGGAGTTTTCGTATTTAAGTCACCAGAAACTTTGTTAATCAAGCTTGATTAGTATGATAAACTCTTAGTAATATAGGTGAAGTGTGAATTGCTAATAATACGCAGTTCGTATTGTAGCCCAATGTTTCTTTGGGAAGGGGCAGGGCCCTAACGATGTCTAGTCATATGGAGATGTCTCTATTAAGGGACAATATACTAAATTTAGCTGATTCCTTCGTAGAAGAAATGGTGAAAATGACAAATATTCTCAAGGTAATGTCAATTTCAAGTCTGCTCATGTTAGCAATTGCCGTAGGTCTTACAGTATACCTTGTATATCATCCATTATTCATGAATTTACTAGCAACCAATAACGATGTTAGATTTACACTAAGTATATTGACAGCATCAATTCTCGCAATATTTTCAGTATGCACAATTACCTCAATAAGACAGTATAAATTCATTAATTCCTGGAATAAGAGATATCAATCTTTTATTCTCAAAAAAGATGAGCTAGATAAAAAATTGACAGCAGACCTCAACCCTGAACAATGAGATTAATAAGTTGATTCTGGACTTTGGACACATATACTTTATCGGCGTTTGTACTGTCAGTTTTGTCCGAAGAATTTGATTAACTGATCTATTACAAATTGTGGCTGCTCTTCTGGTATCCAATGACCAGACAGGGGTACTGTAATACCAGTTACATTTGTGGCTAATGATTGTAGCGAGCTGTATGCAAAGTTACCCGGATAATCGCCGCCTAAAGCCGGATAAATATCGCCACCTAGTGCTAATACTGGTGTTGTTATCTTGGCCTTGGCTGTTTCGTTGTTTTGTTCTGCATCAGCAGGAAAAGCTCGAAAATGTTCAAATGATCCACGCAATCCACCGGGAGCTACAAGGTGACTTACCCATACGTCAATATCTTGGTCCGTAATTGCAGCCGGATTATAAGCTAACCCCCTCATAAACTTTGAAATATATTCTCGCTCGTGACCTTGTATGAGAGTTTCTGGTATATCCTGCTGCTGGTAAAATGAAAACCACCAAGGTCCATTCTGACCGAACGCTGGAGGTAGAAAGCCGGGGTATGGGAAATCCATGATCACTAATTTAGTTACATTGTTTGGATGTTCCGCTGTATATGAAAACGCTGGCTGAGATCCGACGTCATGTGCTGCTAAGAAGATTTTATTAAAACCTAACTGAGTCATTAACTGATAAATGTCCTCAGCAATAGTCTTACCGTCATATCATGTTACTGGTTTTGAAGAATCACCAAATCCCCGGAGATCAGGGGCAACTACAGTATAATTTTTGGCCAAAGCTGGCATAACATGTCTCCATTCATACCATGACTGTGGATAACCATGTAATAATACTAGAGGATCACCTTTGCCACCCATCACATAGTGCAACTGAATTCCGTTTACAGTTGCCATATGATGCCTAAAAGTCACATTATCAATCTGGAAGGAAATACCATCTAGTAGATGTTGCTGTTCAGCAGATGTTAGGTTAGCATTAGGTTGCTGTTGCTGACCATAAGTAATCTGATGGGTACCGATTCCAATAAGACAAATACTCGTTGCGACAAGTATTAGATAATTTGAGTGACAAAGTATAAAAGTACCTCTCAATGGTTGCTCCTTAGGCGCCGCCCTATTTAAGTATGCAGAAATTGTCATTGCAGCCACCTCATTTGTAGATGAAGGTACTATCCTTGGGTTTGTGCTTTCAGCATTAGTCTGAGGCTCTAACTTCAATTCAAATTGGCTTCTTCTTTCTTATCTCCTATGTCAATGTCATTGTGATAGTTCAGTCAGAGATAACATAGTTAATTAAGATATTTAATTTAGTATCACAATATATGATATGAATGAAGAGGATTAACTTACCATATTTTGGTAAGACAGTTGAATTAGGTCTAATCATAATTATCAGTGGACTTGTAATTTC
>JBIOZE010000142.1:0-26129 GCA_044870745.1 Nitrososphaeraceae archaeon
GATCAAAAAGATAAAAAAAATAACTTTTCTTATAATGTGCGATGTGCAGAGCAAAAACATCTGATAATATTGTTGGATCTCCAGAAATTCTTCGATCAAGCTTAACTGCTCCAGAAGATATCATGTCCCTTGCGTCTATAGCAATTTGCATTGATCGTTTGATAAAATTTTGCCTGATTAGCTCCTTGTTCATTGTAATTTCTTGGTTTGCGAATCTTCTAATGCTACTTGATACTTGCGAAATGGTCTTACGTGCTAGATCCTTAACAGTCATTACCTCCATGTCTCCACGAACGCCGTGCTTTTTACCAAACAGATAGAAACACGCCATTAATTCGCTTGAATTGATGAATGGAAACTCTATTTTTCTATCAATAAATTGCAGAATTCTGGCGGAAATATCATCAGGTAAAAACATCCCCATGTAAGAATCTGATACTATCATGTTTCATTTGATTACATAAAAACTAGCTATTTTGAGTCTTACGCAATGTTCACAATTCAATCATAAAATAGGAATCGGACTTCAAATATCCGGCGAAAACAAAAAAGAAAGGAGGATCAATGAGCGTGAGGAGGTGGCGCGCTACCTTTCGACAGGGCCTCATTAAACGTTCCCGCCGCTTTCTCGTGGAACTCTAATGCAGCTTGATCTACCTTGACAGCTTGTGGTGGACATACAGACACACATGCCATACACCAAATGCAATCATGTTCTCGAATTGGATCAGCCTTATCTGTGTAATCTTTTCTCTCATCTTTGACATCTTTACCTTTACCTTCCCATGTTAACTTTGTTACTTCCGTAGCAGGTACATCTTGTTCAGTCCTGTACCACTGGAATACTTGAACGGGACAGGCTTCTATGCATGCCCCATCTGCAACACAGGAATCCCAGTCAATAGCTACCATTGTTCCGCTGACTCCCAACGGGACGATCTCTTCTCCCCTGGCTGCGTAGGCGGCTTTAACTTCTTCGTTTTCTGCTGCTTCCTTTAACTTGCCCGGGCCCCAAAAGAAGTGAAAATGTTCACCGTCCGAGAGCTGTATTTTACCGGTAACTTCGTAGTTTTTTGGAAAGTCTGCATCTATAGGCATTCTAATCTGTATGTACTCAAGCTGGATATTATATAAACCATATGTGACCTTTTGTATTTTATCGCAACTCTAACTAGTAGCTGTTTTCACTGCGAAAGAATTTAATTATTTTCGCACTTGGAACCTTGAATAACCCCTAGGAGATTCTTCGTGGATGATTAAGGGTTCACCTGAATTTTCAACATTTGATTCATTTATTATTGCATGCAAAATTATCAATCAATCTCACAGAGAATTCATAAATCCTGATAATTTAGCGAAGGGTAACTAAACAATTTTGCTTCTTAATGGTTTCAGAATCAACAAGAGTCAATTGCTATTTCTAAACCATAAAAAGGTCAATAATACCCATTCATTTTCCTGCCTGTCTCTGACCCAAGGGATTTTTTAGCTTGCGCAACAATTGGAAGCTTCGCGTGAAGTTTAGTCTGATGAGTCATAATTGATTAAGCTTTTCCTACTTTTCGATCGCATTAATTAGACTTGTCGCAATGTATTTTGCTTCCTCTTCTGAAAGTGATTGGTGCACAGGTAATGACAGAACTTTTTTTGAAATTAACTCAGTAAATTCTAAATGAATATCTGGATATGTTTTTGAATAGTAAGGAGTCAAATGTACCGGAGGGTCATAATAGACCGTAGCTCCAATTCCATTGCTGTTCATGACATTCTTGACTTTATCTCGATTTTTTCCTAGAGTTACTGTGTAGAGATACCAATTATATCTCAATCCCTTAGATTCTGACGGAAGAATGATTTCAAGATCTCGACTGCGGTCTGACAAACCTTTCTGCAAAATCAAAGCATTACGCCTTCTAATCTCCAAAATTCTATCTAGTTTTTCCATCTGTGCTTTTGCAATTGCTGCATTTATTTCAGGCAATCGCATATTCAAACCCAGCACGTTGGTGTCATAGCCTTTTATCATTCCATGATTTCTCACCATCCTAAGCTGGTCAGCTAATCCATCATCACTTGTGGCAACAGCACCGCCCTCTCCAGATGTGATTACCTTACTTGCATACATGCTGAAGCAACCCATTTTGCCAAGTGACCCCGTTTGCCTTCCTAAATATGTCGAACCCAATGATTGGCATGCATCTTCTATAACAACCAGAGAATGTTTGTCAGCAACTTCCGATATTTCTTGCATCGCAGCTGGGTGACCGTATAAATGAACCGGAATTATGGCTTTTGTGTTTTTTGTGATCCTCCTTTTGACCTGCGCTGGATCAATTGTATAACCATTTTTCAAGATGTCTACGAATATCGGTTTGGCTCCTGCTGCCACTACTGCATTAGCAGTTGCTACGAAGGTAAATGACGGAAGAATTACCTCGTCGCCCGAACGCACTCCTGAAGCCAACAGAGCGGCATGTAGGGCAGAAGTACCAGAATTTACAGCTATAACGTGCTTCACATTCAAATATTTCCTTAACATAGCTTCAAATTCAGATACTCGTTTACCCCCTTCAAAAGCAGGAGATGTCAAGTTCCCTTCATCCAAGACACGAATTACCTCTCGTTTTTCATCCTCGTCCAGCTGAGGTTTGTTAATTGGGATCAGACCGATTACCTCTCTAGATTAGGTGAATAGTCTTTTGACTCGTTATAATTCTTTGTCATGGCTAGACTCTTAGAATCAGTATGCTCAAATAACTTACAGAAGTCAAAGTCACCTGACTAAGTTTATTCATTAAACAAATAAAAATAGGAATTTGATCCCCTAATGGCTAAGCAGATGTGGCAGAGTGGTCTTTCCTAATCAGGGAACACAATATTGCGTCGGCCTTGAGTCTTAAAGTCGAAAGCAAGCCGATTCGCCTTCGGGCGAGCAGGAGTTCGAATCTCCTCATCTGCGCACATTTAAAAGTAAGTTTTCTTCACCTAAATCTCTACAATTATGTCTTTGACGCTTATGCATGTAGTTATTTTTTAACTCAACAATACCTTTCTAACTATAATTTAAAGTTGGAGATGTGGTGCCCATCAATAAAACGAAAAGCGACTAACTGCAGCTGTAGAATTGCATTATTATTACTATTATTCATTCTTGTATCACGACATAGTAAGTAAATAAGATAAATCTATGAAGTCTGTAATCGATGGCCTAAAATGCCTATGCCTAATTCCAACTCCTAAATGATGATTAAAGTATTTCCCAATGTTAAAGAAAGTTAGTATAAAGATCTATGCTGATATTTCTCTTGTTATAGTCTCCAACTTATCACAAACTGATTTCATTTGATCTATATGTAGTCTTGCGAACTAATATAATGATATGGCATCATTACTATATTTAAGTAGCGAATGGTTCTTGCGAATTCAAAATACTAATTTATACGAAGCATCTACCTTCATTTGCATTTGGGCTTGACATTTTTGTCATTAGGAACATGAATGGACAGTGATCATGAGGAAATGTAAGTATCTTGAAACCTTTACTCATGATAGCGACAAGGTAATTTACCTATGCTTAATCGACTGAGTTTCGCTTCAAGTCACTTCCAATACTTTATCTACATTTTGGAACCATCATTAATTAAAAACCTTGTATAATTAGTAATAAATGAACAGGGCCATTTTGAAGCTAGTTGTACCGATAGTGGCTGTAGTCGTACTAAGTGTAGTTACATTCTTGAGAAGTCCTTCTGACACTACAATCCCAATACCCCAGCCTATCTTTAATTCATCAATAAATAATGCATCCAGTGACAAAGGAATTGCAGTAATTGCGGAAAACCTGCAAACCCCATGGTCAATTGTATTGTCTACAGATGGTAGAGTATTTTTTACAGAACGCATTGGAACTATAAGAGTGATCAGTGCAAATGGCACTTTAGCACACGATCCAGTTGGATATATAAGAGTTGATCAAGTAGGTGAAGGTGGTCTATTAGGCATAGATCTCCACCCGAATTTTACTTCAAACCACAAAATTTACATTTATCATACATATTCCAATTCTAGCGGAATCTACAACAGAGTAATGCTGCTCGTAGAAAATGAAAACAAAATAGTAGATTCACAGATCATACTCGATGGGATTCCTGGCGGAAGGTTTCATGATGGCGGTAGACTAAAGTTTGGTCCAGACAATAAATTGTACATATCTACTGGCGATACTGGAATCGCGGAATTGTCCCAAAATAAGAGTTCGCTAGCTGGCAAGATATTGAGGATAAACGATGACGGAACAATTCCAATTGATAACCCCTTTCCAGGATCTGCAGTTTATGCATATGGTTTTAGGAATGTACAAGGCTTGACGTGGCATCCTGAGACTAGGGAATTATATGCTAGCGACCATGGCGCGACAGGAAACGATGAGATAAATATAGTCCGGGCTGGTTCAAATTACGGATGGCCTTACGAAGAATGTTCCAACGATGGCAAGTATTCAGCTCCATTAATATGCTTCAATCCGTCTATTGCTCCAAGTGGAATTGCAATTCCGAATTCGAGTAAGTTAGGTTATGATGGGGATCTTTTATTAGCAACC
This sequence comes from Nitrososphaeraceae archaeon, assembly GCA_044870745.1. Taxonomy (GTDB): domain Archaea; phylum Thermoproteota; class Nitrososphaeria; order Nitrososphaerales; family Nitrososphaeraceae; genus TA-21. Next base: position 4,601 of record JBIOZE010000142.1, read on the forward strand.
TTAAAGGGATCACAGTTACGTTCTATTGATCTTTATTCTGGAGAACAAAACAACATATTAGTCGGTTATGGGAGATTGAGGGACGTGGTAGAAGGCAATAACGGATCTCTAATCGTTTTAACTAGTAACACAGATGGAAGAGGCCTTATTCAAGAAAATGATGACAAGATTTTGAGAATATTCAAGGATTAAAGACGGACCGGAAATGCAAAAAAAATTTCGCGAAATGGACATGGCCGAAAGACTAGACTTACTTCGACGAGATGTATCACTGTCTGAGGAGGACGTTTCGGTAATCAGGAATCCATTGTCGGTAACAAAAGCTGAAACCGTAAACCACATGATAGAAAATGCAATAGGGGTTTATCCCATCCCTCTCGGTATTGCAACTAATTTTAACATTAATGGCAAACGCTATTTTGTGCCCATGGCTACCGAGGAACCGTCAGTAATAGCTGCAGCCAGTTACGCGGCAAAATTAGCTAGTTTGAACGGAGGTTTTACAGCCACAGTCACAGATTCAATTATGAGAGGCCAAATTCAGGTGATATCACTTAAGGACTTGTCCCTGGCTCACAATATCATTTATCAAAACAAAGTAGAATTGCTTAAGAAAGCAAATTCAGAGGCCAGAACAGTAAGGGCAATTGATCTTCGAACACGAGTCCTAAATGACAAGGTCCCAATCTCCCAAAATCCGATGCTTATTGTAGAATTGATCGTGGATACTAAAGACGCTATGGGAGCCAATGCAATCAATTCAATGTGTGAACTAATTTCTCCAAAAATCGAAACTTTAACAAAAGGGAAGGTAATCTTGAAAATATTATCTAATTATGCGACTGAACGCATAGCTACATGCGAGACCACTTTGAGAAAGGAGCATGTTGGGGGTGATGAAGTAGTCGAAAGGATGCTACATGGGTTTGCTTTTGCCTTCTCCGATCCTTACAGAGCTGTCACTCATAATAAAGGAATAATGAATGGTATCGACGCCGTTGCACTGGCTACGGGGCAGGATTTTCGAGCCTTAGAGGCTGCTGCACATGCATATGCATCCCGAAGTGGCGTATATAGTTCCCTTTCATTATTTAGTAGAGACGAGAATAACGATCTGCTATGCAAGATAGAATTGCCAATGGCAGTCGGAACTATCGGTGGCGTAACTTCCAGCTACCCTATGGCAAAAATAGGGCTCAAGATACTAAAAGTTAATTCTGCGAAGGAGCTTGCTATGGTCTTGGTCGCCGTCGGGCTAGCTCAGAATATTGGTGCCCTGAGGGCACTCGCTGATGAAGGAATACAATCTGGCCATATGAAGTTGCATAAGAGAAAATTTGGAAAATGACAGGAGCAAAATAAGGATTGAGCGACACTGGTTAGGGAATATTGCAACTGAAGCATTCAATGATATTGAGTGACGTAAGTCATGTAGATGAACCTGTTGAAATATCATTTTTGAAAATCCTGCAAGTACTTTAGTGATGCTTCAGTGAGGTTCGTACACATGACCAAGCATCGGGTATCTTGACCAATATTTTACCTCAAAGCCAAAGATAAACTAAATGAATCGCCCAATAGAGATGCGAGCTGGAGATTATTATACAATAGATATATATCAGATAATTAAGGATCATCAGTTTACTATTTAAATGGCCATAGTTAAATTTGCGGTACCAAAGGGCAGTATCGAAGAAGCTACCTTCAAAATACTTGAAGAAGCTTGGCAAACAGTTAGTGGACGAGGTAGGACGTATAGGGTGAAGCTGAGCGATCCTGAGATTGATGTTAAGATATTACGTCCTCAAGAAATACCAACCTACATTCAAGAGGGTTTTTATGATATTGGAATTACGGGAAGAGATTGGATTAGGGAAGCGAATGCTGACGTAAAAATTTTGCTTGATCTTGAATATGGTCATGTCAGACAAGTAGTAGCAGTTCCTGAAAATCTGAAATCAAATACATTACCTGAATTAATTGAAGAATTTGCTATGCAAAAGCGAGTATTGAAGATATCTACCGAATACCTTACCACTGCATCTTTATTGATTCGCACAAATGCGATGTATCAAAAGTACTTTGGTAACACGGAGCCCATGATCATTACTCCTTGGCTTAGAGTGGGAACCAACAAACAAGTTGAAATCTTTCTATCCTTTGGTGCAACCGAAGCGAAACCACCTGAAGATGTCGATGCCATATTAGACATCACCGAGACAGGTACTACCCTTACACAAAATAACCTTAAGATCATAGATACAGTACTAGAGTCTACTGCGGTGTTAATTGCAAACAAGAATTCATTGAATGATGCCGCTAAAGCTGAAAAGATGGCGGACATGGTAGCTTTACTGAAGGGTGTTGTGGAGGCTAGAAAGAAATTGCACATTTTCGTCAATGTAAAGGAGGAAAATTTGAAACTTCTACTTCAGTGTTTACCGGCTTTGAGACGTCCAACAATAAGTAAGCTTAGCGAGGAAGGTTGGTACGGTGTGAATACTGTAATAGATAAGAAAGAGTTCATCAAGATAGTTCCGAAAATGCGAGAAATCGCCCAAGGTTTGGTAGTATTGCAGCCTAAGCAGATCCTACCATTTGATGAATTAAAACAGGTAATTTAATACTTGTTTAGAGTTTTATCTATTGCACACGGTTCAATTGAAGCTGCTTCGTTGCGTAAATCTAAATCGGTCTCAGATGAAAGTTTCAAAAGAGTGAATCTGATAATTGATGACGTCATCAAGCGTGGAGATAAGGCATTAATTGAATCTACAGCAAAATTTGATGGTGTAAAACTTAGAAGGCTGCGGGTTACTAAAGATGAGATCAATAATGCTTACAAATTTGTAACAAAGAAGCAAATAGATTCCTTGAAAATAATAAAGAAAAGACTTACGCTAAATGAAAATAAACTCTTAGAAAATCTTTCCAACATAGTTACCAATTCTAATGGGATAAGGTTAGAACGAGTTATCAAACCATTGTATTCCGTTGGTTGTTATATACCAGGAGGAATGGCCCGATACCCAAGTACAGTGATCATGTGTGCAACTCCCGCTAAGATTGCAAAAGTTAAAAGAGTAGTCATTACTTGTCCACCTCTAAAAGATGGAAGCATAGACCCCTTGACGTTGGTGGCTGCTGACCTTTGTGATGTGGATGAAATCTATAAAGTCGGCGGCGCCCAGGCGGTAGCTGCGCTGGCATATGGAACTGAAACAATTTCAAAAGTGGCAAAGATAGTGGGTCCCGGAGGTATGTACGTAAACATTGCAAAAATCATGGTTAGCAAACAAGTAGGAATTGATATGATCGCTGGACCCACAGAATTGGTCGTATTTGCCGACTCAACTGCTGATCCAAGTATTATCGCCAAGGACCTAATCGCGCAAGCTGAACATAGTCCCGACACTATTTGTGGCTTAGTTACTAAATCAACGTATCTTGTAAAGAAGGTATCAAAGTACTTGGAAGATTTTCTATCAGATAACGCTTTACCGAGAAAAGAAATAATACGGCAGAGCATACGAAATAATTCTTTTATCGGACTTTGCAAGAACGACAATGTTGCTATCTCATTCATCAACGAAATTGCTCCAGAACATTTGCAAATAATCTGCCGCAGAGCAAAAAGCATCATCAATAGAATCAGTTCAGCTGGCGTTGTATTGGAGGGCAAATACACTCCGGCTTCAGCCAGCGACTTTTGTCTGGGATCCAATCATGTGTTGCCTACAATGCAAGTAGCTAAATACCGAGGAGGATTGTCTGTTTTGGATTTTGTTAAGATTGTAAGTCATGTATCCGCAAATAAGCAAGCATTAGAGTCGATGAAAGATCCGATCAAGGAGGTGGCCTTAATGGAAAATCTACCAAATCACTTTCAAGCTGTAGAGGAGCGATTCAAGAGTTGATCGATTGGTTACATGAAAGAATTAAATCAATTTCAAAGATTGAAAAATATGAAAAACCTGAAGGAGGCACTCCATTTAAACTAGACGCTAACGAAAACCTTCTACTTGACACAGCTTTCTTAAGTCAACTCGTTATCAAGGAAGCGAAGAAAATTGATTTAAGAAAATACCCCTTTGAAGAGTATGATCACTTAATTAAGGAGCTATCGGGATACCTTAACGTTAATAGTAAGAGTATAGTAATCGGTAACGGATCAGATCAAATTATCGATCTTTTACTATCGATAATAGGGAGGGGCAAACAATTAACTCTTTTCACACCTACGTTTTCTTACTTCATAAACCGCTGTCAATTACATGGGCTTAAAGTTAACAAAATTCCACTTTGTTCGAAAGACAATACAATAAGGAGGAAATTGTTTCTAAATTCTGCCAAGAAGTCTAATGTAGTATATCTTTGTTCGCCTAATAATCCTACAGGCAATCAGATTGAAAAATCAGTTGTGCAAGAGATACTACAACTTAAGGATGTCTTTGTGATACTTGACGAAGCATATGTTGAATTTGCGAAGTATTCTATGTCAAACACCATTGAGAAATATGACAACCTGGCAGTTCTTCGCACATTTTCCAAGGCTTTGGGTTTAGCAGGTTGTAGACTTGGTTATGCTGTTACACACGAAAATTTCGCTAATTTTATCAGATCTAATGTACAATCGCCCTATCCCGTTAGCAGCTTATCACTTGTCATAGCGAGATCGCTACTTTCCAATTTAAATACAATAAGAAAATCGATAGCTATCATCAAAAAAGAGAGGCAAAGACTAATCGAAAGCATTTCGAATATACAATATTTGACAGCTTACCCATCAGACTCAAATTTTGTGTTTGTAAGGGTCAAGCACAAATATGAGCAGCTCATTAATGCGTTACTCAACCACGGTATAACTGTAAAGAAACTGGGCAATTTGCCTGGCTATGGAAATTGTATTAGAATTACGGTGGGTACCCCAAAAATGAATGATGCTACAATTACCGCAATTAAAAGTATATGAAAAAGTATTTTCGCATTTGGCATCTTTCATGATTTTGAAACCAAATTGAGCTTTTCTAACAAATGTATCATTTTTGATGTCGACGGAGTTTTAATTGATACAAGATTTTCTTATAACATAGCAATAAGGAAAACAGTGGAATTAGTTTTCAGTAAGATAGAATCTGGCATATCTGAGAAACCTCTCGTAACTAACGATATGATTTATGAATTTAGACAGACAGGAAATTTCAATAATGACACGGACACGGCCTATGCAATATTACTTTGTAATTTGTGTATTCCTCACAGGGATACTCAGATGAGGAATTCCATTTTTCAGGTGGTGAAAAAAGCGACATACAACGGGATAAATTCTGTAGAACAATACTTGTCAGACATTTCACGTAAGCGTCTGAAGATAGTAAAAAGCCTACTCAACTATCCAAATGATGTAAAAGATAGCATGGTGACACGAATATTTGACGAATATTTTTACGGCGCAGAACTATTTAGGAAGAAGTATGGTCTCAAACCACGATATTATTTCGGAAGACCATTAATCGACAAAGACAGAATCTTAATTAAGAAATCAACATTGCGTAAAATTTCAGCCCATTTCTCTGGAAGAATGGCAATTATTACTGGGAGGAGTAAACTTGCATCACAATATTCTCTGGGAATGATCTACACTTTCTTCGATAAGAAAGCTTCCACTTATTTAGAAGATGTTGATAGGAACTTCAGAAAACCCAATCCTCATTCATTGGAAAAGTCACTGAATTTGCTTTCAAGTACTCAAGGGTTCTATGTTGGTGATTCCAGTGAAGATCTGATAATGGCCAAGAGATTGAACGAAAGAGACAGATACAACATACAATTTATTGGAGTTTACGGTGCTACCATTAATCCAAAAAAGGCTAGGGAATTTTTTTTGAAAAATCGTTGTCTTGCAGTAGAGACTGTAAATGAAATACCGAACATATTATATAAAGTCAGAAGTAGATCATGATTGGAACTTAAATAGAAGATAAAAAATGAGATCTGCAAATATAAAAAGAGAGACCGGTGAAACTGGGATAGAGATTTCTGTAAACCTTGACGGACATGGAAATGTCCATACAAAAACTGGTTTTGAATTCATCGATCACCTGATAACTACATTCGCAAAATACAGCATGGTAGATATTAAAATCCAGACAAAATATCATGATTCTATTTCACATCACCTGATTGAAGACATTGGGATCACGTTGGGCCTATCAATGGATAAGGCTTTAGCAGAGCGTACAGCTATCTCAAGATTTGGTTACGCTACAATTCCCATGGATGAATCTTTGAGTCTTGCATCAATTGATTTAATCAGACGCAAGTATTGTAGACTGACTCTGAAATTAAGAAGGAAAGAAATAGAAGGGATCGATGTAGAAGACATTGAACATTTTTTTAAATCTTGGATGGATAATTTGTGTGCTTGTATTCACATAGGTGTTCAATATGGGAGAAACGACCACCATAAAATTGAGTCGGCTGTAAAGTCGTTTGCGGTCGCATTCAGGAACGCTGCATCAAAAGATAACCGAAGAAGGGGAATCCCAAGTACAAAGGGCGCGATGTAAATGACCAAAATTGCTATTTTAGATTATGGAGCAGGCAACTTGTTTAACCTGCGTCAATCAATTATCAGAAATGGTGGTGAAACAGTTTCAATAGTGGACAATCTTATAGGCCTAAGTAAATTCGATGGCTTGATCTTACCTGGCGTAGGCAACTTTGATTCTGCAATTCAGGCTATCAGAAAGGATTCAAGTCTGTTTATGGATGCTATTGATGATGGCATGCCTGTTCTGGGAATTTGTCTGGGGTTGGAAATGCTGTTCGACAGTAGCGAGGAGGGCACTATGGATGGATTAATGGTATTGCCTGGTGAAGTATTATTGCTCCCAAGAAAGCAAGTCAAGGTACCACATATGGGATGGAATAATTTGGAGCCCATTAAGAATAGCAAACTATTGAATGGGATTGACGATGGCGCATGGGTTTATTTTGTACATTCCTATCACATAAATCCAAGTAATAAAGCAATTATAGTAGCAACTTCAGAATATGGAGATATCTTACCCGTAGCGATCGAGCAAAAAAATGTTTTTGGTACACAATTTCACCCTGAGAAATCAGGAATTGTTGGTTCAAAGATTATTAAGAATTTTTTGACTATTTGTTCTAGCGAGAAATGAAAATTTTAGCTTCACTAGATCTATTGGACGGACAAGTTGTCCGACTAACCAAGGGTGAGGAGTCGAAAAAGGTAGTTTACAGCAATGACCCTATTGGCATGGCTAAAAGATGGGCTTCTGAGGGAGCTGACATGTTGCACTTGGTTGATTTGGACGCTGCACTAGATACAGGTAAAGATAATGTGGCGGTAATAGAGGAAATTGTGAAATCGACAAACATACCAACACAGATCGGTGGCGGACTTAGGACAGAAGAACGAATAGACAGGATGTTCGAAATTGGGAGTGCGAGGATAGTATTGGGAACATTTGCATATCAAAAACCAAACCTTGTAAGGAGGATGACAAAAATGCATCCTAATAGAATAGTTTTATCGGTCGATCACCGAAGTGGAATCGTTATGATCAAGGGATGGAAGAAATCTTCTGACTATTCAGTTGCAGATGCAATTTCCAAGTTTAGTAAAATTGGGTTAACAGATTTCTTGTTAACTGATATTGAACGAGACGGAACTATGGAAGGTCCTGACATTGAAACAATTAACGACGTATGTTCAAATCTTGCGATTAATGTAATAGCTAGCGGAGGAATATCATCACTACGTGACATAATAAAAATTGCAGCGGTAGGTTGCAGAGAACTCATCCTAGGGAAATCCTTGTACGAAGGCAGGATCGAATTGAAGAAGGCGAAGGCGATTCTGTAATGCCTTTATCAAAGAGAATTATTCCATGCTTGGATGTAGATAAGGGAAGAGTCGTCAAGGGAATCAGATTTTCAGGAGTAAAAGATGCAGGTGACCCTGTCATGTTGGCTAAAAAATACACCGATCAAGGCGCCGATGAACTTGTGTTCCTTGATATAACCGCATCCCAACAAGGTCGTGATATTATGAAGGTAGTGGTAAGGAATGTAGCAAGTGTAATTGATATACCATTTACTGTTGGTGGTGGGATAAAGACTCTAAATGAGGCAAGGGACATTTTGCTCAACGGTGCTGATAAAGTTTCAATAAATACTGCGGCTGTGAAACGCCCCGAGTTGATTACGGAATTAATGACAGTTTTCGGAAAACAGTGCGTCGTAGTAGCTGTTGATGTCAAGAGGAATTACAATTTGAAAGAATGTAGAATTTCTCGAAATAATGACTACGAGGAAAAGTTCTTTTATGAAGTAAGAATTTATGGTGGCAAAGAAGGAACCGGAATAGATGCAATTGAATGGGCTAAGAGTATTGAGAATCTTGGGGCAGGGGAGATCCTTTTGACAAGCATCGATGCTGATGGTACCGAAAACGGGTATGATATAGACCTTTACAAAGCCATTTGTGAAAGTGTCAGAATTCCTGTGATCGCATCAGGCGGATGTGGCTCTTCCACGGACATGCTAAACGTTTTTAGAGATACTGATGTTGACGCAGTACTTGCTGCTTCCATTTTTCACTATGGCAAAATATCGATACAGGATGTAAAGAAGTACTTGTCGAATAGTGGAATTAGGATGAGACTCTGACCGGGCATTCATAATAGATCAGGTTATCACCAATTCTCGAACGCTCAAAAGCCGTCACAGACACTTCACTCATATTAATCCAAATCAAGCACTCCAAATGACTAAACGTCAGCGAAATATCGCTACTATAATCATAATACTAAATATTATTTCTCCTGTTAGAAGACAGTCCTTTAATTTGGAAAAGGCACTCTTTCTATATTTAACTGATCCTCTAATGACACGTTGATCGCGGATGGTAACTAAGGCGTATAGTTTTGTTAGGGCGATAAGAAAGTTAATCCCCACGTAAATAGGTAACAAAATGATATCCCCAGGACGCCGTCGCATATGTGGAAGAATTTTGATCCCTCTACCTACAATCCATAAGAGAAGTATGAGCGTTGCAAATAACCACTGATTATTCAATAGTGCTATTCCAAAAAATATCGGTCCCAAGAAAAGAGTAAATGTAGAAATGAACCGGTCTATCATAAAAAAAGCCAAATAAGGATGCTTCCAGGCCCAACCTTCCCACAGGCTAACGAAATCAGAGTTATGGCTATTCCTGGACCAGCGAATGCGCTGGCTCCAAAAAGTCCTAAAGTCTGGGGCAGCAGACGAATACACTACAGCATTACTTTGATAATAGGTCTTCCAGCCTTGCTCTTGGACAATCCTAGTTAAGCATTTGTCCTCTCCTGATTCTTTTTTTCTGCCGAATATAATTTCGTTCAGGAAAAACTCCAATTTTGGTAGTAAAATCCTTCTGCGATACAAGGAAGTTCGACCTGACAGACATGTCAAGGCTTGACCAGCAGCGGTCTGCGAAGGAAGGTCATAGTAGTTGCGCATGTCCCAGAATACATCTGTAATTTTTTGCCAAAGTGATTTTCGTGATATGGGATGCTGTCTAGTGGTCACTCCCCCAATATTGGAATCGAGTCGGAATGGAGCCAAGACTATATCGCGTATTTCTGAATCCCAAACAGTATCGCTGTCAACCAGTGCAACAATTTCGGAATTCGATTCTCGTATTCCGTCTGCAAGGGCTGATCTCTTTCCTGGTTTCGAGGTCACCATTAACTTCACGTTTGGCTTGTCCTTTGAAAAAGCTTTGAAAAGTTCGATGCAATTCTTATCTGCTCCATCAATTACTGCAATTAGTTCATCAGGTCTGTTCTTCCACCAAGACTCTAGACATTTAGCAAAGATTTCGGGATCTTCATTGTAAACTGGGGTAATTATGGCAAGAGAAAGATTACAAGTCTTTCCATTAACTTTGTCTGATCTTAACTTAGGTGCAATTGGTGCATAGACCGATGCAGTTGCCTTCTTTATCAACCAGACTGACCACCTCCATGTTCCTATCAATCCTATTGGAATTAGCAACCAATATTGCGAGCCTTCGGACGGTATAAAGTTACGAATGACGTACGACTTAAGACCATTGATAGAGTATATTATATCATTGAGATCAAACCAAACTGGCGATGTGATCAATAGAATCACAAAGCATGTAAGAATGATATCAAATGCTAGGTTGCGGGTAATTGAGCCTGGATGCCTAAGCATAGTTACCATGTCTGTAAAAACTCTTCACCATTCTTATTTATGGTATTTTCATTTTTATTTAATTTTAGCTATTGACTTAACCTAGTAATTGGTGAGCTAACATATTTCTTATTAAATTCAATAAGAGCATGTCAAGGAACAAGAAACAGGATTGTATATATATCATTCCTTACAAACGCATACAATTATAATGATATTAAAAGGGATAGGAGGGTGTGGGAACGAGTAAGATTAGCATAATTGGTTCTGGCGTAGTGGGTACGGCTACAGGCAGAGGATTTGACAAGTTAGGACACGAGGTTATCTTTTATGATGTTGCTAAGGAAAAACTTAGATCTTTGAAGAATCTCGGTTATAGCGTTGCTACTACCTTAGAAGAAGCCATGTCCAAAACAGAAATTTCGTTCATATGTGTAAACACGCCCACTAGCAATGGTCAACAAGATCTTTCACAGGTAATGTCGGCTCTCTACCAACTTGCTAATTTCCTTAATGGAACTGAGAGTTTTCATCTCATTGTATTTAGAAGTACTATGTTGCCAGGAACTATGCGTGATCTTGTAGTAAGCTATCTCGATAGGCACTGTTCAAGGAAAAGAGGTGTCGATTATCAACTCTGCTATAACCCAGAGTTCTTGAGACAGAACTCTGCACTCGACGATTTCTTCTCTCCAGACAGGGTAATAATAGGTGAAGATAGGAAAGGCATCTCGGAAGCTTTAGTATCTTTGTATAAGGAATTGACAGACAGAATTATCGTAACAACATTTGAAGCCGCGGAATTGATAAAGTACGCTTCCAATTGCTTCCTCGCCCTGAAGATTTCATTTTTCAACGAAATAGGAATGATGTGCCGCAGTATTGGAGTTGATGACAAGATTGTAAGCTTAGGGGTTTCATTGGACAAGAGAATAGGAAAGTACGGGACAGAAGCAGGTAGACCGTTTGATGGGATGTGTTTACCAAAAGATACCCAAGCCCTTGCTTCATATGTGAAGAAACTTCAGATAGATCCCGATTTGCTCCAGGTAGTACTAGATATCAACAAGAAATTGGAAGACCTTACCACTACAAAGCAATTAGTGAGTGGAATCAGAGAATCACTTCAGATTTAGAACTTGGTCTCTGTAGGCTCCAAAGCCTAACTTCCAAATAGTATACCTGGAACAACCGTTCATTTAGTAAATTTATATTTGGCGGAAAAGCTTTTCGCCATGATGATTTTGTTCCGTTTCGTGCTATTTTCTTTCACCTTTTTGGTTATTTCGATGTTATTTACTTTCAATTTTCTTACAGCAGGGGCTATTTCCAAACCTCAACTAATCGGGGTAAATATGATCGGATATTATACCGCACAACCTCAAAGTAGAGAATTCAAAGCTCCCTTGCCCGAAAATTACTTTGATGACAGCTTCAAATTAATAAGTCAGGCAGGAATGAATCATATACGATTCGTATATTTTTGGGAATCTTATGTTAAAGATCCCATTGCTTTTATGAATGAAATCAAATTTGTTGCATCAGCTGCAGATAAATACGGCCTGAAAATTATTTATGATAATCATCAATTTCACACGTCCTCATGGCTGAATCCTCAGCGTGGTACAGGTTTTCCTTCATTTTTGTTTCAGAATAATTCAGAGTACGCGTATGGAAGTGGCGGCAGTCCCAAATATCCTTCAGCTATTGCATGGTGGGATCATTGGTGGAATAGAGAGATTACGGATTCTAATGGTACTGACGGGTGGGCCTTGCAAGCTGAATTTTTGAAACAGATTGTTAGAGTTGTGGACTCTCATCAAAGTACAGTTGGTTATGAAATACTTAGCGAACCACAAGTACATGAGGCGGACCAATGGGAAAAAATAGGGAAATTTAATTCATTTATCACTAGCCAATTAAGAGAATTGACATCCAAGAACATCATATTCAGTATGACTATTCCAGTAGACTTGAAGAGTCCAATTGGAGTAAATGCTACCAATCTTGCCTTAATGACCCCCGCAAACAAGACAAATGTCATATTCAAATTCAGTCTTTACGGACTGCCCGAGCCCGGAAGCTACCAAGAACAGCGATTGAATATTTTCGTGGATACCGGTCAAATTGCCGGAGTACCCATCTATGTGGGAGAATGGAATAATGTAGATAGGGAGCCTACTGTCAATGAGGAGGGCGACGTAGTCTATGAAATTAGTCCTGAAACCAGCAACATTACCCCGGCCGAAACCTCTTTAATTCTTGACAAATTTAGTGAGGTTAATGTATACGGATGGGCCTTTTGGCACTGGAATTTCAGATCACACAAAGTCGATAATTTTAACCTCGCAATTACAGGTCCTGATGGTTCGCTTCAACCTACTCAATACTACGATATCCTTAAGAATGCTATAGCAACTTCGTATGGAAGCGAGAAACCTTAGAATCACTAAAATGAAGACCACTATATGTTACCGAATTTCTTTTACCTTCTGTATTGTTTTTGCAAACTCCAGAAGATTTATTTCCAAAAGATAAGAATCTAATAGATTAGTAAGAGTATTGACCATTCAACTTTCACTAAAGCAGAGCAGCAAGCTTTGGGCCGCGGTCATTATAGCCGTTCCCCTTCTGCTTTCTGCCTACACCCATTTATGGAATCCGGCAGGATTCCCCTCCCAGCACGTTGACGAAGGACATTATCTGAGAAAGGCAGTCTCAACCGCTGAAGGAGAAGGTCTACAACCACAGAATAGATATTTGGCGCCGTATTTTGCTCAAATGTTCCTGGCAGGTATCTTCAAGATTATTGACTACCCCGCTTTTTTGGTAAAGGAGGGAATCGGTTCAACTTCAGTCGAGGAGATTTTCATGGTTCCCAGATTAATAATGGGATTTCTTGCCATTGCGGACACTTTTCTAATTTATAAGATCTCACAGAGAAGATATGGCGATAAGGTTGCACTTGCAGCCTCAATTCTTTTTGCTGTAACACCCCTTACTTGGATGACAAGAAGGGTCTTGTTAGAATCGATTCAATTACCATTTGTATTGACTTCAATTCTATTAATTTTATATTCGGCTGATTTGAAGCAGCATAGGAAAATTGCCATCATTATGTCAGGAGTATTTATGGGGCTGGCGATTTTCACTAAAATTCCTGCGTTTACTACAATCCCTCTTGTTGCTTCATTTACATACTTCAGCTCCAGACGTCTGACTTATGTAATTCTATTCGTTATCCCAGCAATAGTGATACCAGCCTTATGGCCAATGCATGCTCTCACCCTTGGAGATTGGAATGAGTGGGTAAATGGTGTACTTTATCAAACCCAAAGAGAAAGTCGACCCCTTCTCAATTCCTTGAACACGCTATTCCAAGTAGATCCCTTATTATTTGTTGTTGGATTTGGAGGAACTATCTACTCGATATTCAAGCGTGACTACTTCATGATGGCATGGATATTTCCCATTTTGATTTTTCTTCAATTAATAGGCTATGTCTCATCGTTCCACTTGATCCCTCTTCTGCCTCCGTTTTGCATAGTTGGCGGCCGTATGATAATGGAAATTGGGAACAAATCATTGAACAGGAAAATGGGAAGAATGTTACCGTTTATAAGGATATCCGCGATTGGTATATTTGGATTAATTAGCATAAGTATGCTCATATCAATTGACACGAATGCAACTTATTATCAAGCCCTAGCGTACGTAGTTCAAAAATTGCCTGATACCCAAACTAACAATGTAACTAACAACGGACCTAACTCAGGGGGGAATATCACTCTAAGTGGCAATCCAGAATACTTTTGGGTCCCAGAATTTATTTTCAACAAGTCTTTCAGAGGTAGCAGCTATTACAGTAATGTTCCGTTCAAAACAGATAAGTACATTATGATAATCGACAGAGGATTTTTGAATATTTTGGATGGCGATTCTAGGTCCAGCGAGAGACTCGGCCTTGCTCTCAATGATACCATATCCCTCTCTAAATTTCAGCATAATGCTACAGGTAATATTGACACATCAAAATATCCTTATACCAATTTGAGGCTTACTCCTGAATCCAAATCAATCGATATAAGAGCAAATTACTAGGACGTGACAAACCCTAAAAGTGACTTTTAACTTGCCTCTGTCCAAAAGTATTTAATTTGTTCACGTAACATAGTTGACTGAACTTTGCGTCTCCTTTTGCTTCACTCAGATTATATCGAATATGAACCAGTTTCAAAAGAGATCACATCTGCAGAGGAAGGAATTTCCTTCGGGAAGAAACGGTTTGAAAATGTGATTGTCATATTTAGCGCCGTCGAAAGCGAAGATGATGAAAATGTTATTTTAGATGCATCTAATGAGATAAGTGAATATGCAAGTCTTGTGAAATGTGATCAAATCTTGATTTATCCATATGCGCACCTTAGTTCAGATCTCGCTCAGCCTCAGTTAGCTATGAAATTACTTAAGACATTAAGTGAAAACCTCAGCAGAAAATTCAAAGTTGCTAAGGCGCCTTTCGGCTGGACAAAATCTCTTAACATAAAAGTAAAAGGACATCCCCTGGCTGAGAACAGTAAGACAATTTCCAAAGGCCATTCAAAAGATACTGCACATCAGAAATCTTTGAACTCGACATCTGAAGCTATTAAAGCCGAACAGCGTCAAGAATCTTCATGGAATATTTTGGACAGTTCAGGAGAATTAATCCCTCTTAAACAGTATTCATTTAACAATAATCAGTCAAATCTTAAAATTTTGGCGGACTACGAAATTTCAAAGACCAGAAACGTAGATGAAATTCCACCTCATGTCAAATACATGAAGAAGCTAGGCATTGCAGATTATGAACCAGCATCTGATGGTGGAAACATGAGGTTTTATCCGAAGGGGAGATTGATGAAATCTCTAATTGAATCTCTTGTTAGTAGCAGGATATCAAAGTATGGAGGGATCGAAGTGGAAACGCCTATAATGTATGATTCTAATCATCCGGTATTACAGAGTTATTTTAACAGATTTCCAGCTAGACAGTATGCCCTAACTTCCGATAACAAACATCTTTTTTTGAGATTTGCTGCATGCTTTGGTCAGTTCTTGATGGCGAAAGATTTCCAAATATCGTACAAGAATCTGCCGCTTAGACTGTATGAGCTAACTAGGTATTCCTTCAGGAGGGAGAAGAGCGGTGAGCTTGTGGGTCTAAAACGACTGAGAGCATTCAGCATGCCTGATTGTCACGCAATATGCAAGGACCTTGATCAGGCAAAAAAGGAATTTTTGAAAAGATTTGAGGTTTCAATTGGTGTCTTGAATGATTTAGGAATTTCTCCAGAGAAAGATATCGAAATGGCTGTCCGATTTACTAGACAATTTTATGAAGAAAATAAGGAATTCGTAAATAAACTGGTCAGCAAATTCGAGAGACCTGTCCTTGTTGAGATGTGGGACGAAAAATTCTTTTACTTTGTTCTAAAGTGGGAATTTAACTTTATTGATAGCCTTGGAAAAGCAGCTGCACTCTCAACAGACCAAATTGATGTCGAAAATGGTGAAAGATTTTGTATCCAATATGTGGACGAAGACAATGTAAAGAAATTTCCGATAATATTACATAATTCACCTAGCGGAGCCATTGAAAGAATCATGTACGTTTTATTGGAAAAGGCTGCTATTAAATCAAAGTTAGGATTTGTGCCTTCCCTTCCTGTATGGCTTTCACATACGCAAGTGAGGGTAATTCCGATTTCTTCAAGACACATTGACTATAGCGAAAAAATAGTGGAAGAGTTTACCAAGAACCAGATTAGGGCCGATATTGATGACAGGGAGGAGTCGATTGGGAAGAAAATTAGAGATTCAGAAACAGAATGGATACCCTATTCACTCGTTATTGGAGACAATGAAGTTGGGTCGGAACAAATTGTAGTTCGTGATAGAGAAGCTAAAAATCAATATGATGTCTCAATTAAGGACTTCATCAAAAAGGTCACGTTACAAGTTACTGACAGACCATATTTACCATTAAATCTACCCATACACCTTTCACAACGACCAAAAATATAATGGCAATAGTATCAGAAATTGTGTATGACGAACTATTCAAAAAAGTAATTCTCAATTGTAGTAACTTACAGACATATCCCACAGGTACTAAATCATGGTAATGTCTAAAACCATTGATTTAATTGAAAATTCCGTAGAGAATGTACAATAAGAAAAGCTGTGTGCATTAGCTCGTCAAGCAATTGCACCAATTTTAATAATCATCCATAACATGCTCAAATCCTGGTTCTAGATCATCTTTTTATACATCAGTGTGAAGGTATTTTTCTTGTATGGGAAGAGTTGAAAAAGGGGTGTCATGCAGCGCTCAAGGTTGCACTAATTCTGCGGAGAGATCTATTAGCGGCAGCAAAGCAGCTATGGCGGTTGATCTTGGAATAGACATCTCGAATAAAAGAGCATATCTATGTAAACAGCACTATAAAGAATGGAAAAAGGCAACTAAGCAAGATAGAGAGAATGAAAGAGCTCGATGGGATTAGCTATTCGTAATCGTTAGACAGATATTATTGATGCGAAAGTTTTCTGCGAACAAATTTTCGAGTCAATATCCGTAAGATTGTTTGAGTGGCCAAGGTACCTTCTCGAAAGTCATCGTTTTTTAATGATACTTCAACCACATCCATTCCTATTAGGTCAGCTGAATCATGAATTGCAGTAATAATTTTCAATATTGTGAAGGGATCCAAGCCAAAGGGCTCAGGTGTTCCCGTACATGGAACAAAAGGAATATCATATACATCAATATCAAATGAAACATAGATCTTTCTATTTCGTGTTAATTCTAATAACTGTGCTACAACCTTTTCAACATTTGTTCTTATGTCCCATGCATCGAACGTAGTTACACCGTGATCTTTCGCAAAGTTATCTTCCACTTCATCCGCTTGTCTGATTCCGATTTGAATAATATCCCTACCTTTCAGATACCCCTCATATATTAGTTTAAAAAAAGGAGTTGTATGACATAATTCTCTTCCATCATATTCCGATTTCATGTCACGGTGAGCATCAAAATGGATCAACAGAGGGTTTTCTTCAGCAAGGCCTTTGAGGCAAAAATAGGAAATGGTATGTTCTCCACCAAACACTATAGGCATTTTTCTAAATCGTGATATCTGCTTCATAATATTAGGCAGGTATCTATCAAGATAGGACAAGGCTAGCTTGACCTTGTCGGTTTTGTCATGAGATTTCGGGATAATGAGGTCGCCAATATCCAAAATACTTATAGCATTTTTCAAGTCTACCTTTTCCTCAAACACAAAGGTTTCATTTTGATAGGCGGAAGTTGATCTAATCGCTTCTGGTCCTCTAGACGTTCCTTTTCCAAACGACGTGGTTATCTCTAGCGGAACTCCAAAGATTATTGCATCTGAGCTTTCAAATGTTACAGACAAATCCATGTCGCCAAAAGAAGCTTTTGCGGCTGTCTTTTCCGGCAGCTTGAATAATGGTTGAACAAAGTTGAGAAAATCTTGCATTGGTATAGTTCACGATTTTTCCTTTAAGTTAATTTGAAATAATCTGCGCATAGTGAAATAGGCCTAGTGGTTCTTGTTGGCACTATTCCAGAACAGTTCATCTAGATTTGCCTGTCTTGGCTTGCCAATAATCGATTTGAAGTTGACGTTCAGGGCAGACAATAATTGATCAAAAGTTGACTCTAGCGTTTCCAAATATTTTTCCTTATCAATTTCATTGTGGTTAGCAAGTTCCACTGGCTTGACTCCTTCTGCAGTTCTCGTTTTTACGTAAGATATGATATCTCCGGCCCTAACGATTTTACCGCTTATTCTTAATAATTTGGCAGCCTTTATGTGCTGCGGTAATCCTTTTACAGAGGACACATCAATATCGTTTCCGTCAATGGATAAATTCTTACCATAATCAGTAATTTTAGTTCCATATTTATCAGGAGATTTATTGACCATCACATTGAATGTAAGATCTTGAAGTGGAATTTCATTCTTTTCAAGTTTAATTGCGTTATCCTTAATTATGTCTTGAATCCTTTCTTTAGCCATGTTAAAATCTGTAGTACTGTTAACCTTGCTTAGAATATCCAGAACTTGATAAAAAGCCTTCCTTATGAATGGAGGAGTATGAGATTTCTTACCGGTGAGACCTTTAACATCGACTGTGCCGTCTTTCAATACACCGACATAATTCTTCTTCAAATCACTGAAAACTACATACCTATACTCCTTATCGAGTTCAAGGTCAACTCCTAGATTTGTTCTTGCCCATTTAGATACTTGTTGAACTCTGCCCTCACTAGGATCTTTCAAAAATAATGAATCGGTATCTCCATAGACAACTTCTATTCCTATTTCTTGGCATCTTTGGATGGCCTTTGTTGTGGTATCTCTCCCTATTGCGGCGGTTGCATCCGCAACAGGAAGACAGTAAAGTGGAAATATTTCGGCTCCCATGACGCCGTAACTTGCATTCAGGATAACTTTTATGGCTTGGCTTACCACGACATATAGTTGCCTTTCATCGTATGGTAGGGATTTATCTTTTGAAAGATGCTTGTAATAACCGACACGCAAGTCCCTGAGCGACCCGATTAATAGGGATGTTATCCCCCTTCTATTCTTGCAGATCCAGTGATTGGTACTTGGAATGATTTGTTTAGGATCGGCCTTACAATCAGTATGATTGCAATTTACTGTTTCATATGACAGATTATGAACCTTTATTATGCTTGGATAGAGGCTCGCAAAGTCAACTACCACTACGTTAAAGTGTATACCGGTAGTAGGTTCAACTACCAAGCCCCCGCGATATTTTTTCTCTTTTATAATGGCGGTAGTAGAAGATTGTCCCTTGCCCGAAAGTTCATCTCTACGCGGAATTATTGCATTGATTTTCCGATGTTCAAAATACATCATTCCCCTAATCCATTGGTTCACACCAAATCTTGAAACATCCTCGATGGACATTCTAGAGATTCTTGCGATTACAACGAGAAGCTTCATGAGAAGATCATCGCCGAAGCTCGTTAGTCGGTATGTCAACTCTGCATCTTTTAAACAATATTCCGCCAGCTGACGTACTGGCAAATCACTTATGTCACCTTCAAATTCTATCTTCGAATCATTTAGCAGTGCTTCACAAATAGCTCCAAGTCTGTACTCGGAGTACTTGTGACTAAAAGCATAAATTTGAATGGATCTATTTTGAAACGTCCTAAATAGATCTATATGTAATCCATTTTTTAATTGAACAGGATCTGCTTGAATACCTTTTTTAATAAATGAGTCGCGCTTCATTAATATGGGTACGTCTTCTCGAGTTATTACCGAATTTCCAATTGGATCAATTTTTGGATCTTGTGATCTAGCGTATAAATATGGAAGATCAAAATCATCACCATTAAAGGTTACTATTATAGGAAACATTCGAATTATTTCAAATGCTTTCCTAATTAGTTCAATCTCTGTCTTGCACACTTCTATTTCTGGTGGCAGGTTATCAAATTTTTCATGAGCGTCGCTCTTCTCTAAAACCAGAACTTTCCTGATACCATCACTTGATACCAAGCCTATCGCAGTTATCTTCCTATCGTGCTCTCTAGGGTTAGGGATTCTACCTTCTTCTGAATCTACTTCTATGTCAATCGCTATGCGCTTCATTTTCGGAATGGGCTGATTGAGTAGATAGGCCCATTCCGAAATGTATTTTCTGTATTGCTCGTTTCCAGCCTCTCTAGTCCCCTCTATCATGCGATCCCATAGCAGATCTTTGAGGGCAAGCTCGACCGTTCCAGAAATATCATAGCGATCTTCTATTATTTGGTCTCCGTTTCTAACATAATAACTACCTGGAATGAGCTTCGAGTCAAAGAGGTAGTTCTCGTGATATTTTATGTCGGCTTCCCATGCCGTAAGTTTTTCTCTAATGCTATTGTCGGTACCACCAATCGAAAGTGGATCTGGTGCTGTAATTTTGATGACCTGAATTTCCTTGTCATTTATCAGATCTAATTTATCGACTAGTGATTTTGAAAATCTTTTGTCATTTTTCATTATATCTTCCAGAATTATTTCATTATCCATCTTAGTATAACAATAAGGTCTGTGACCAGTTTTGTCCGCCCAAAAATAAATAGAGTCTAAACTTGGAACGTAGAACTTTAGGTAGACTTTCTGATCTTCCCCTGAATATATCGCTGAGACCAGCATGGCTCTGATATTTTCTGGCAACTCCATGCGAAAATCGTTCTTTGCCTTCCTAGTTTCCAGAACTGATCCTTGATCCAATCAAGCTACTATGTACATTGCCATAATAAATATTTGCTAATTCCTAAATGCCATTTCAAGATCAAATTGCATCTAGTCCGATTACTTACTAACTTAATCCCCCTGGCTTTTACTCCATTTTGAATTTACTATGGCTTGGTTTATTTTCTTATGGATAGAGTCTATGCTTGATCTTATGCTGTTAAATATTCGATTTTTCACTGTGCTGATAAAGTTAGCGTTTCAATTCGGGGTAGCGAAATTTGCTTATTGGCTGGAGAGCGTATGTATCTAGCCTATAGTAAAATTCATTGCGTATATAATATTCTGTTGATATCTAAATTTATCTGGAAAAAAAGACCATGCTCAACTGATTATAATGAGTCTTGACAATTCGATACAACTGGTTCCAATAGTAAAACAATTCTTGTTTACATTTAGCTTTCATCCCCTTAACCATGATCAAGTGTGCAGGTAAGATGGACATACTATTTGGGTGCAAATGATTTTGAGGATGATTGCAACTTGAGTTAAGCAAGTGCCTTGGTAAATTTCCCGCAAAATCGCATTCAATCTCAGGCTCAAATTATTTCAAAATATACTAGAGCGCCAAGATTCCCTAGAAAATGCTTATACAAAGGTCCACGTAGCTAAAAGTGCATGCAGTACTATAAGGCATCCCACATAGGGCAGGAAAGATCTAGGATAGCACAAATGAAGCTATTTGATTATACCGGCTATGCAATGTTAACATATACTGTCAAGAAGGATCAGGGCGATTTTGAACCTGTGGGAGAAGAACTACTGGTCGCCAAGATGGTAATGGATGGTGAAGCTCTATTGTTCTTATGTGATAATGATGGCTACGTAAAGGCTCAATCCAAACCTTTGCCAATTGCAAAGGCGAATGAATTATACATTCGTATGCAAAGCGATGGATTTATAGAGTATAAAGGAAATATCAGGACTGTAACCTGAGCTGT
>JBIOZE010000143.1:0-41215 GCA_044870745.1 Nitrososphaeraceae archaeon
ATTAAGCATTATGCATGTGTGGTAATCAAACCCTGTCTCACTAATATGGTGCTTCCGAAATTGATCTGATCGGACACTTTAGTAGAAATAGATTTATTGTTTCCAACTCGCTCAACTCTACTCTAGAGCCATCTATCGTACTATCTGTAGGAGTTGATCCTTGTATTGTCATCCGGACCGAAACCAAAAAGTTATTTTCGAATCTTGCTTGCGGCTTCCGAAAGCAACTAGTTATCTTCTATCGAGAAGTTCAAAACCAAGGGGGATACGTATATTGTTACTGTGGGGATGATGTAGGAGCATGCTTAGAATGAAATTATCTCTGTAGTCAGTTTCTGTAACTGTGAGTAAGCTAGACATTGAAGCCGTGCTATCTTGGTGGGCTATGACTGCCAAAGAAAAGGAAAATCTGAGGCAAAAGCGATTAATACATACAAAGTTTTACATCCTAGGGTTGAATATAATATAAATCGTATTCTTAGCGTTTGCAGACGTTCTTTCGTCATTAAGTTACGCACGTTTGACAAGAAGTACCCGTGCAGCTATCATGAGCTTTGCGATTTCCAAGATACCGATTGTCATACCGATCAAGTCTAATATATGGCATTTCTATAGCTAATAGTAATCAGGAATTGGCGAAAAATGCTTTGACGTTGGAAAGGATAAAACCGTATACACCTCAGTAACACATAATAATATCCTTAAATTGTGACCCGGTCCATCAAACCCCGAAGCCTTTAGCGGTGGACCGCGTCACCCGAGATTAAACCTCACGGACACAATGCTTAGTTGTCGCTTTGGATATTGCCTAATGCGACTTACTTCCAGGGATTGAAGGTTGAAGAATCAGTTCCCGCCTTCAACTTCTTTTAACTTCTAGTATAATAATTAAGTTAGTTTTGTGCTTGTTTGTTACTAATTAAAAGCACTCTAACCAATATTAGTTTTTTATCATGGGCAACTCCTAGATCAACTTCATATAATAAATATTGATGACTGGTCGATATAATTTCAATTACCCTAACTAAACGGAAATTTGCGGTTGAAATGAATATTAATAACAGCAACTAACCTATTACTCATGACAATGAACTGTCCTAACTGCGGCTCACTGATGGTTTGGCTAAATGGATCTATAAGTCATGAGCGCGTTGTAAACTACTACGAATGTAGAAACTGTCATATTCGAGTCACGAAAAACCCTGATGGAACATTTGAAATATCCGAATTGAAAACTAGTTAACTCATCTTTTCTAGTATGCAATCCGTTAAGAATATTAAATTAAATTCTAATCTGAACGTATATGCTAAATAAGCTCAACAAGTCATTGCGAGATAAGATACAAAACAAGGATGAATTTCTAATCCTTCCAGGTGTATTCGACTCATTAAGTGCGAAAATTGTCGAAATGGTTGGTTTTGATGCTATGTTTCAAACAGGTTATGGTTCTGCCGCTTCCTTGTTAGGTATGCCCGATTTCGGCTTTTTGAACGCAGGTGAAACTCTTGAGAATGCGCGACGAATTATTCGTTCAGTAAGCTTGCCTGTAATCGTTGATGTAGACACGGGTTATGGAAATCCCTTGACCGTTTGGAGGATAGTGAATGACTTGCTTGCATACGGTGCTCACGGTATATTTCTAGAAGATCAGTTATGGCCTAAGAGATGTGGACACATGAGCGGAAAAGAGGTTATTGGGACAGAAGAATTTTTGCCCAAATTGAAGGCAGCTTTGGATGCCAGGGATGGCCGTGAGTTTGTAGTCGTCGCGCGAACAGATGCTCGAGCGCCCCTGGGTTTGGACCAAGCGATCGAACGAGGAAAATTGTATTCTAAGGAGGGAGCCGACGTAATTTTCGTCGAGGCGCCACTATCAATTGAAGAGTTAAAAGAAATTCCTCGAAAAATTACTGCACCGCTGGTGGCGAATATGATCGAAAATGGCGTAACCCCTAGCTTGTCTGCACTTGAGCTCAAAGAAATGGGATATCGAATGGCTGTTTTTCCTTTATCTGGTTTATACGGAGCTACATACGCAATGAAAAGGATATTTTCAGACCTAAAGAAAAAAGGTACTACTCAAGATTGTCGAAGCATTATGGTAGACTTTGCTGAATTTAATGAATTGGTAGAACTGCAAAAGTTTATGGACATGGATCAGAAATATTCCAATCAATCTCAATAGATGACAATTCTATTTATAGAAATCAAACTGCCATGAAAAAATGAAAATACTTTCTGTTGTAGGAGCGCGACCCAATTTTGTGAAAATGGCACCGATACATGATGCCATTATCGCCTCAGGCAATAAACATGTCATAATCCACACTGGACAACACTATGATTATGAAATGTCTGATGTTTTTTTCAAAGACTTTAAACTGCCCAAGCCTGACATTGACTTAGGTGTAGGGTCGGGAAGCTCTTGTTTCCAAATTAGTGAAATACTAAAACGATTAGAGCGTTCGCTTTCTGGTACAAATGTAGACATTGTCTTAGTCTACGGGGATACAAATTCAACATTGGCTGGGGCCTTATGCGCCAACAAGTGTGATATCAAGTTAGGACATGTAGAGGCTGGGTTACGAAGCTTTGATAAAACGATGCCAGAAGAGAATAATAGGATACTTACAGATCATCTTGCAAAATATCTTTTTGCCCCGACAAGAAATGCGAAAAAGATACTGAGGAGAGAAAATGTCCGCGGTAAAATATATTATACTGGTGATTTATCGGTAGAAATTTTGAGCAAGATAAAACCAAAGTCTGATCATTCCAGTATACTGGAATCACATGGTCTTAAGCCAAAATCTTATCTCCTCCTAACCATGCATAGAGCCGAGAATACCAATTCAAAGGAACGTCTTATCAATCTCCTGAAAGTATTTGAATCACTAATTGATTTTACTTTAGTTTTTCCAATCCACCCCAGAACGAAAAAGACATTTAGAATTTATGGATTGTACAAACGGCTATTGAAATGCTCTAATGTTAAGCTCTTATCACCAGTTAGTTATATTGATTTTATATCACTCCTTCAAAATGCCTCAAAGGTCATTACAGATTCAGGGGGAGTACAAAAGGAAGCATATTTGTTGAGAATTCCATGCATAACGATTAGACAGAATACCGAATGGATCGAGACTCTAAAAGGTAACTGGAATGTATTAACCGGGATAAATAGTAGCAAGATCACCGCAGCAGTTAGGAGTCTAAATCCAACATATGAGTTTCACAGATCAGTATTTGGCAATGGTAACACAGCCCAAAATATTATGGATATCATATTATCATTGACTTAGGTATCAGAATTCTGAATCTCCAGACAAAAGAATTTCCATATGCCATGAATAAAGTCACTTAGATCGAGGCCACGAGTAATTAAGGACAATCCCGTTGTAATTTAGTAATTAGGATATCCTGTACTAAACTTTGCCTGATACCTACTTACATAGTTGGTATCACATTCAAGTAAAAGTTATGATTTGTGAATGTCATCGAGAACGCCTCCTGAGGGCACTACTATATGCCAAATGATTAGCATCTTGCAAAGAAATCTGTATTTAGTTATTTAGATATGTTTAGTTCTTCTAAGTTGATTCCGATAAGATAAGCAATCAAGTATCTTGAATTGAAATTTCTTATCCATTTCAATTTTGGGAAAAATACATCCCTGATTTCTGACAGCAAAAATTCAAAGGAATGTGATAGACGAGTATCCCATTCTAACTTATTCATTACCAACTGCTCAACACCGCTAATGCAACTATTAGGTTAACTGTCAGGCTTAGTTCCCATTCGCATGTGTTTCAGATATGACCATGAAAAATGAGGTGTTCCGGCACAGCTCTTTGCGTGATTCATTCAACTGACTAAATTGTCCATTCATGGATTAATTACTGAATTAGTTTAAGGCGTAATAGATGAATGAAAGTTTAAATCGCTCTACCGACACGAGATTACGTACGTCTTACAATCCTACCGAATATTGGATTCAGCAAGGAAGAACGTATAAAGACAAGTTTAATTACAATAAGGAATTCCGACTTCAAGAAAAAATGTTATTAGCATACTTGAAAAGTATTTCACCAAAATTTAGAAGTGTGTTGGAAGTAGGGTGCGGATTTGGTCGCGTTACAAAATTGATAATCTCAAATCATCCTGATATCCAAAGATATTTCGCTGTGGATTTGTCCCCTGACCAGATATTGAATGCAGAACAGTACGTAAGATCCGGGACTGACAAGAATAAACCAAGCAGTAAAGGACTCTCCTTTACAGTATCTGATATCAAGTCACTGGATCTCAGTGACAAATTTGATTTAGTTCTAGCTGCTGAAGTAATGCTTCACATCCTGCCTTCTGAAATTAAAGAGGTTATGACTAAATTAGTCAACTTATCAAATCGACACATAATCAATTTGGATTATTACCAGGAGAAAATGACTACACTAGCTCCTCACAATTTTCTGCATCAATATGAGAAAATTTACGAGGAGATACCTTCTGTAGCTGAAGTCAAAAGAATACCGATAAGAAAAACAGGGTTACTCGGGGTTGATACCAAGCAATCAATATTCCATGCCATAAAGAGAGATCTGCAATAACGAGAATAATATTACCCTTAACAATTAGAGTAATAATGACAACTTCGTAGCTTGGGCAAACGGGGTAAAAATATCGCAAATTGTCGTCATAATTGAATATGACATTAATCATATTTGGACAGAATTTCTACATTAACTTTGCAGATCAGCGAAGTTCAATTTCTTTAAAGACCATCGTACTTCTAGTCAGAATTCTTTCAGATGTTGTCTACGGGAACTTCATTGCATTCAGCAATTGATACTTTATCTTTAATTATGGTAACACATATTTCTTCTAAAGTACAGCAATCTGTCGTTGTTATCGATTCATGTTTTTGAATAATGAAGTATAATCCAATAACCTTTTCTCCTCACTAGTCCTAGAAAATTATTAACTTTTAGCCATAGTGAAATTGGCAGGACACACAATAACCTGGTGCAGCTCACCCTAACCGTATTAGGCATGTGAATTTTCGTGAATAATCGCAAGCCCTGTGGTAACAGTGAAGCAACTACTTGATCATCAAGAGAACGCAAGTGACCGCTAGGGTGAGCGGAAGTTAAATTCTTGCAATTTGTACAGGTCACATATCTTATAGTTTCTTTATATGGCACGGAAATGAAAAGAGATCCATCTTTCTTTGTAAGCCTAAAAGTTTCGACAAGTCCTTTAGTCACCTCAGCTTCGAATAGGTGTTCGAGAACTTCTAATATTATGATGGAATCAAAGATTCCATCTCTAAAAGGCATGTTTTCGAATGAAGCATTAATGAAAGACGCGTTAGATAATTTCTGCTTGGCCAAGTGCAGGTAGGCAGGGTCTACGTCGATACCCACAACGATCGCGGGAATTTCAGCCAAGTAGCTCGTCACGTAGCCTTCCGCACAACCTACATCAAGTACCAATTTACAACCAGAATCCTTTGCCAACTTTTGAATTAATTTGGCTCTTCTTTCTGTCATCCTTTTGGAAATTCCCCTTAGTTCCCATACGTTTTGCATAGTTTTTTGTCTATCGGCAGCCATTCTGATCAACTCGCATTTGGGAATTTATATACTATCTATCTTTATAATATTCTAATTATCAAAGCTCACTTTATGGAGTAAAAAATTATTATTTTTATAGACTAATAAAACTCTCGCATCTTCAAATTGGGGTATGCTTGTCTTTGCAAGACTTAGCAAGTAAAAACCTTTACGCTGGGCTTCCAACTTATCTAAACCTTCATAAAACAAAAAACTTCTATTCTCGAGTTCCAATTCAGTCCATCCTCTCCAGTGCTTATCAATAACTATAACCGATGACAATGGCGTCCTATGGTTCATCCAATCAATGGCCGATACAATAGACTTCGACTCTTCGATTGAAATTGAATTCGCTTGCATAGAGATTGGGCCAAATTGTCCTACATAATCGTGGAATGCAGAAAACAAGCTAACTGCTGCGTTAGCGCTAGTAGTAGCAAACAGCATTCCGGCTATCATAAAAGGAGCGAGAACAATGAGGAAGTACAGACGATGATTTTTAAATTTGTAAGCAGGCTGTTTTTTGATCAAAACAACAATACCATAGGCAGCGAATACTGCCAGAAAAATACTGAAGATAAATGTCCACCTGTCAGGCAGCAAACTTGAATTGGAAGGATAAATGATCCATGATAACGATCCTACCAGTGACAACAATAATGGTATTTTCAGAATTGTCTTGGGAGAACGAATGAAACCAATTATTCCAAACGGGATCAACAAACCGCTAGTTACTACAAATAGGATTATTAGATTTAGTTGTTTATAACTAACATTCTTATTTTCTCCAGAGGCGACATTTTGAATATTTATTTCAATCTCGTGTATACCGTTTAAGATTGCTACTGCATAAACAAGTGATATAATACCTGACAGGACCAGCTCCTTTTTTCCTCTTCTGAAGAGTGCATACGTTATTACTGTTGCAGTCAAAAGCAAACCAATCATTCTATCAGTCAAAACTGAAAAAATGCAGAGGGTAATTGCGACAAGAAATAGGCTCTTGGATAGATTTCTGCCAGATAATCCTAAGGAAATCGCGAATAACATGGTTGTTAGAGCTAACATATCTTTATGTAAATCCCATGCCGTGCGCAATAAGGCAGTTTGGAATATTACAAATAGTGAGAGGAAAAAAGAACCATCGCGCTCTAGTCGAAAAATATTCCTAGATAAAGTATAAACTGAAATTGAAAAAAACCCATAAATAATAATGGCAGCCAGGGGCACGACTACATGGGGGGAAAAATCCGTGCCAATAATAATTTCATGTAATAGTATCACGTATAATGGAAATTGAGAAGATACGACGGGCCAATAATTTTCGTAGTTCGAAAGAACTGGGAGGTAGTAGTTTATTACGTCATAACCGATAGGATAAGGGTAGGCAATAATCTCTGGAACTAATCTTATACCTACAGCAATTACAAACAACAATATCAATAGGAACGATTCCTCCCTCCGTAGATTGATCATTGTCTGATTTTGCATGGATTGTAAATCTCTGCGCGATCTTCATAGGTATTGAATTTAACTATTCTGAATGTAGGAGTACCGTACGAGCTAGCTGCTTTGGCAATCTCGAATGTTTGATTACACAATTTGTCGCTTCCGCTCTACGGGAACCTGAAGGGTCCCGGGGAGTGATAACAATTATAAGAAAAGGAATAGTCTTGTATGATCCCGAAAAATGCACGAAATATAGAAATTTATTTACTACGTAGAATCCTACTCAGTTCGTTCCACAGGTTTATATGCTCTGAGAGTTATCATCCGTGCCAATTAATCATCGATTGTCACTATTTTTATCCGTATGGCCCTGCTCGCAATATGATATGAGATTTGCCTGCGATCAATTTTATTAGGTCAAATGTTTTATAAAACCGGTATACGAAGAGTGCTGGTGGATCTATGTAATTTAATGACGTTACGGTATGATCCTACGCAACAAAATACATCCCAATTGAGAAAATTGACTTCCGAAGATTTCAAGGGGAGGCAAAAACCGTTTCCATCTCCTTCGGATGTAGAAGATGCTTTAAGACTTGCGATCAGAAAAGCAGTTATTGAAAGCAGATCCCAAAGCATCTCTGTTGCATTAAGTGCGGGAATAGACTCGACTCTAATTTTATCGTTGATTCGAGACGAGTTTCCTGAGATTGATATAAACTGTGTGACTGTAAGTTTTGATCAGTATACAGAAGCTAAAGACGCAGAAAGATTTGCAGAAAGTAAGTCCTCTTATTTTCATAACGTTGTAATTGATAACCCACTTAGTGAGTTGCCATATCTCATAAGTATTGCGAAGGAACCTCGATGGAATTTATACCAATATTATTTCATCGAAAAATCGAAACACTTTTCAAATCTATTGTTTACCGGGGACGGAGGAGATGAATTATTCGGGGGATATATTTTTAGATACCACAAATTTTTGAGCTCTTATGATAAGAATCTATCATGGATTGACAGAACTCGCCAGTATTTGGATTGTCACGACAGAGACTGGGTACCTGATCAAGCTAACATATTTGGTCCAGCGCTAGAGTTTGATTGGAATAAAATATATTCGCTTTTCAAAGAATATTTTGATAATGATCTGCATCCCTTAGATCAAGTATTCTTGGCCGATTATAATGGAAAACTTGTGTACGACTTTGTTCCTGTTAATACAAAATTTTTTGATCATTTTAATTTGGTCGGAATAGCACCATTATTAGAACATTCTGTTATAGACATATCTTTGAAAATGCCTCATTCGCTTAAGTATGACGTGAGGAGAAATATGGGCAAACTCCCATTGCGCAAGATTGCATCGAAGTGGGATCCTACCAATCTTTTTGACAAGAAAGTCGGATTTGGAATGAATCTTTATGATCTGTGGATACGTGCTGGGAAGGAGATAGTAAATTCAACGTTGGATAAAGGTAGGATATTTGAAGATAGACTAATTAACAAGGACTTTTACAACCGGTCGCTGCTTAGGATTGCTGATACACATGACGTAAGATACATCAGTAAGATGCTTCAGCTATTGAGTCTCGAGGTGTGGTATAGAATGTTTGTGACGTTCGAAATTAATTCTAATACTTCATTGTAAAATGAAGTAATCATATTGTTAAATATCGCTATTAGACAAAAATCATGTAAATCGAAAAGTTTTTGCTTTCAATATTAATCGCTTGATCGGGATCGGCTATTTAGGTATTCGAAGTCCTATGTATCGCCTTATCCTCGTCAATTGAATCTCCCTAATTGATTTTCGAAATGCAATATCGTACATGCTATCATAGCCTTCACTTTTTGGCTTGTAGAACAGGTAGTGATACAGCATATAAAGCGATCCTAATCTTCCAATCGGAGCTCCTGACAAAAAGTACTTGAAAAATCTACCCATGACAAAGATGGGATGGTAACCCAAAGTTCGCATGCTTGCCCCGAACTCGTAAAAGTGGTGAGAAGACCCAAGTAGCCGTGTGTGCTCAAAGCGCGCTTCGGGAATTACCGTGTATCTAAACCCATTAGCCAAGGCTAGGTATAATATCGCTGATTCATAACCCATTTTTTGAGGATACGAACCTAGGACGGAGAAAAAGAATGAGTTCCTGACGAATCGCCCTGCGCCGTGGGGAGTAGTTGGGCTATAGTCTCCATAAGTTCCAGAAGCTATAGCAATTGTCGAATCCAAATCCAAATCGTTAATGATTTTTTCACAATAATCTTTTTCATATATAGTATCATCAGTACTAATCATGTGGTAATTAGTAGACGTTAACCCTAGATCCTTTGCGAGTCTTAAAGCCTTGTTCCAATTCTCTACCACTCTTCCAATATCGTAACCTAAATCAGGATTAGTAGTAATGAATATGTTGTCGTGGTTTGAACTTAGTTCATTTAATATGCTTGGAGTCAGGTCGGATGAACCATCATCGACAACCAGAACATACTCTGGCTTAGCGGTTTGATTTATTAAAGAGGTAAGAGCCGACCTTATATCTTTTTCAGAATTTCTACATGTAACAATGACGCTATAAGTTCCCACTTTCTTTTGCCTCTTTAAGTAGGTTTAACACTTTTTGATAATATGTTCTGAGAGTGTAAAAATCCTTCCGGTCTTTTTTAAATAAGCATCGAAAATTGTTTTTGAAACATTCACTACACCTATTTATTAGTGGGAAAACGCCGGTTGTGCGGTTCATATCAGCTCCCCAATTTTCGACTGTTTAATTATGATTAGTCAAAATTTCCTGTTTGAAAATTGATTTTCACTCTAACGAAATACATGAAGGAGAACCACCAGCGAGGAAGTTGGTACCTTAGAACTTGATAAACGAATGCGTTATTTAACGGTCAAAACTATTCTATTGGCAGGGAGAATATTATCTTGGGTCGGAAGGTAGCACACGTGAATAACACAGCTGGCGTTGCTTCAATCCTATCTTCACAGCAGAAAAAAATTGGCCATATCGTAGATATTTTTGTATTTGATAGTATTACGCAGAAGTTGTTTGGCGGTAAGAAAATAAATTATAGATTTCCTATATCTAAGTGGAAGTTCTTTAACTCATTAAGGAAATATAATATTTGGCACTACCACTATCCATATGGCAAATTAAAGGACGAATTAGAAAAACGAAAGCATGATAGGCTTCTGATAAAACATTACCATGGAGATGATTTAAGGGGTCGTGCAGAGCTTGATGAATGTTTGGTTTCGACTCCAGACTTGCTGAAATGGGCCCCTAAAGGTACCTGGCTGCCTAATCCAATCAATATAATTGAGATTGAAGATCTATATCTTCGTGAGGAAGGGCCTAAGGGACAAAATGAGAACACTTTACCAAAAGTTGGTTATTATCCTTTTTTTAAATACTACCCTGGCCAGGATTTTGTTAGGAGTGCCTTGTTCGACCTTTACGAGAAGGGAAAGCTAATACCGATTGAGATTTTCGACCTAAATCATTCAGACGCCTTATCTAGAATAAACGAGTGTGACGTAATAGTGGGCAAGATTCTTCCCGACATAGGGTGGTACGGACAATTTGAAATTGAGTCAATAGTTCTGCGCAAGCCTGTGATTTGTTACATCTCCGATGAATTGCATGATAAGTATACTCCGCCTTTTTATCGAACATCTAAAGACACGTTCCGTACTGACTTGGCAGAATTAATAGAAGATCTTGATACTCGAAAGGCGTTAGCGCTTGAAGGAATTAATTACGTTAAGAAGTACCACGATATAACTAAAGCTATTTCAATGCTGGAAGAGATATACGCTAGACAGTCCTGATTTTAGTACTTGCATTAATAAATTCATAAGTCAGTTTCTTTACTAGAAGGATGACCATTGAAATACTGACATCAATTATTTATTAATACCTAATAAGTTAATCATGACGCTTGAGAATTCTTCATTTGTCAGATACAGGCTTGCCTGATTGGCGTGTTGAAAAATCAGCAATTACCGGCATTAAGCAAGGTTATTCACTATTATTTGCTGGACCGCGCGACTGGATAATACATAAAGAAAAGACTTTTTCGTCTACATATGAATTAAATTGGACCTCGTGGTCAAGAATGGGGATACCATATCACTGGCATATGGTTAAGAAACAGCTAAAATACATTCTGTCCAAAACAAACCCCGATATCATCCACGCACACAACCTTTGTTCTGCCAAATTGGCTTCCGAATTTGAGATCCCATTCATATATGACGACCACGAGTTTTGGTCCCTCTATTCAAGGTTATTGCTTGAATCGTCCGCAATCAAGCAAGAGGGGGATACAAATTTGCTAGATCGAATAGTCAGACACAATTTGGTTAAACTTAATCGATATTATATCAGGTTCCGTTGGTCTGAATGGGAAAAAACGATAGTTCAAAACAATCCAGTTATCACGGTTTCGGAAGCAATTCGAAATGAATTGAAATCTCTTGGGAACTCTGACTCTTTTGTGGTTCCAAATGTACCTCTTATGGCAGAAGTTCAAGGAATACAAGATTTGAAATATGAACTCACACCATCTTCCGTGTATGCTGGTCATGACGGGCTCAGTACTGAGAAATATCCATACAGGAATATGGATGGACTTGTCAACCTATTTAAGAATAAAGACATAGGAACGTTGACCATCATAGGCTGGCCTGGTCAAAGCTCAAGCAAGATCATTTACAGTGGTCGACTAGAGAGAAACGAAATGTTTTCAGAGATGACGAAGCACTCTATCGGATTGGTGCCTTTTAGAAAACATTGGTCTCATCCTTACCTTAGTCCTAATAAAGCATATGAATATGCGAACGCGGGAATGTTAGTAGTATGCACTTCGTCGTTTAGATCAGTAATATCAAACTTGAATGACAATTGCGAGGTATTCGAAGACTATTCAGATTTGGAATCAGTTTTGACGAACCTAGCCAGTGATGTGGAGCTTCTGTATAAGAGGAGAACACAAATTATGAATTTTGCACGGAAAAATCTAACCTGGGAAAAGTTTGAAGGCAACATCATCAAGGCTTACGGTCTATGCTGATGTCCTATGGATCCGCTATGATTGAATAGCGTGTAAAAATTGGAGGATTTTATAGAATGACAAAGTTCGTCTTGAAATAGTCTATTCCTTAGATGATGAAGATGGTTCTACTGAAGTAACCTTTTCCTTATCATAAAGTCTAGTGCTTCCCCTGCTTATTTTCAATAGTACTTCTCGCATTCTTTTCCGATCTTCTTCGTCAACTTTGCCGTCTATCAGATCGATCATATAGAGCCACATAATCGCCCCTACTTTGTTCTCTCTAAATAATGCATCTGCCTCAACTAGAAATTGATTCTTACGATGCCAGTAGCCCAGGAGCATGCTTATCGGAATGTAAATCAAGAGAAAAACCGTGGCAAAAACTAAAATATTTCCAAATAGATCATTTAGATACGGTGCTTGGGCTATTAAGAGCTTATATTGGATTGTAATAAAATTGGCAAATGTCATGGCAAACACAAGATAAATGCTGTGACCGTTTCGAAAATCCAGCCAGCGTCTCCTGAAAAAATTGTTATCAACCGACAGTTTCATAATTATTTTTCGTTCTCTGCTCTAAAATATGTTGCGGTCCAAATATATTAATGGTGCTCAGCGGTTGCTGCAACCGCTACCACAATCTACATGAGTGTACTCATAGGGCGTTAACTAATCTTTTCATCTTTCCAAAATCGATTTCAAAGCCAAATCTTTGCTCTTCCTTTTTCATGTTTCTGTACATGCTCATCAATAATCCAAAATGTCTTACCATGTTGAGTTTATCGTCCATTTTAAGTCGTACAATACGATATACGTCATCATAATATGCAAACCTTTTCAGGACCTTGTCATGATACGATTTCGAATCAAATTTGCTTGATTTATCTAAGATGTTTAGAAAAATTTCACAACAAATCAAAGAAGGAATTATACCTTCACCGAGCATAGGAAAAACGCATCCAATAGATTCACCTACTCCAATAACCTTATCATCACAAAATGGCTGCATTCTTTTAGGGGGGGATAATCTAATGGGGCGCCCTATTTTTTTAATGACCTTTGCATTAGGATTTTGTTCAAAGAATTCTGAAACCCCCATGTATTTTCTATCTATATCCCCTGCACCAACATAGGCCATTCCCTCTCCTAGTGGAAAGAACCAAAAATACCCTCGAGCCCCTTTATACCCGATTACATAGAATTCTCTTTCGCTATGGACATTCTCAACTAAAAATTCGTAGGCAGGAATTATGAAGTCATGTTCAGATCTGGGTAAAAGAGACCTATGTACTCCGGTACAATCTACAATGTAATCGAAATCCTGAAGCTCTGTAGAATTCCGTAAGCATTTCATGCCGAAGCGAACCTTCAGTCCATTTAACAGATCTTTTTCCCAGCGTTTCTTATCATAAGTTACCAAACCCTTTAGTTCGAGATACTCTTTTTTTTCTTCGGGCAAGTCCATTCTGAGTCTTTGGCCTCTGTGTAGGATATATTTACTAAATTCAAGACCAGCTTCGCGAGAAAACTTGTCTAGCATATGTCCAGAAGCTCCCCACGCACAAATTGGCCAATGACTTTCTTCCTTAGATGCTTCAAACACCTCTACATAGTGGCCATTGTGGCATAACCTGTTGGCAAGATAACTCCCAGCCACACCAGCACCAACGATGGCTAACTTCACATCAATGAGTGTTTGAGAATGTGCATATATTTCTTGTTAGCCTGTTTCCATAGGGTTCTCAACGAATTCTTGATGCACAACAATCTAAAAATCACCTCTTCTCGAAAAGACAAAATTGCATAAGGGGTCGGAAATAATGCAATGCAAACCGCAACTGCTCTGAATCAACTTGTACATTCTTGCTGGATGGGTCTGAGTAATTGACAGAACTAATTTTCTTTCTCTCATTGTTAAGAAAATTTAGTACGAAATTTAATCCATAGTGGATGACATACAGTGCAAATACTATACAATGACTGCTACGCATGTTTTTGGAATTTACATCATTCTATCTCAAGCGATGGGACTAATAAATTGAATTCAATGTTAGTTAGCAAAAATTTACACCTTAATTGCTCATAGTAGAAGAACCACTTATACTATTACTAAGTTACACTACAAACAAGAGTTTTATATAAATAGTTAATTTTCAAGGCGTATAATGAATGCAACGAACAACAATGTCATACATGGTAGCAACAATATTGACACTCGCAGCAGTAAGTGGAATAGCGATGCAATCCTCAACACAAATGACTCATGCACAGGCACCAACCTTAGTATCAAGTCCCGCATGTGGACAAGTTGTCAAGGGAAATATAACTCTCACAGCTGATCTAAAATGCCCTGGTGATGGTCTCATAGTCGGATCAGATAATGCTGTAATAGATCTTGCGGGCTACTCAATAACCGGTACGGGCCCCGATAGCTCAAAAGTAGGCATAGTGGTACCAAATTCTGATGGCGTTCAGATAAAAGGACCAGGATCTTTACGAGCTTTCCAAGCTGGTATCTTGATAACTGGATCTGACGGTACAAGTGTGAAGAGAGTTACATTTGATGGAAATAAGATTGCGGTCTTTATGACAGGAACAACAAATACGGTTGTTGAACAAAACATGATCGGTCCTAACAGCATAGGAGTAGCAGCTCACTCTAGCGACCTAGTCGATGTGCATGCAAATCTCATGTCAACAAATAATCTGGCAGGTGTAACATTCGTAAACACTGACAAATCAGTAATATGGGCAAACAGCGTCGGTGGAAGTGCCAACGGTATATTCCTAGATGCGCAGAGCAGTAAGAACGAAATGAAGTTCAATAACGTGTTGGGCAACACTCTCGACATCAATAACGCAGATGGATTGGCACTAAACATTAACGAAAACTCGTATTTGAAGAATAACTGTAACACCAGCAATCCAGTCGGCGTATGCGTTGGAACCTAAGTCCACGACAAACTAGATAAAAACTACCTAAAGAACTGAATCGCGGCAACCTCTATTTTTTTATTATTTTTCACAATTATTTGAAATTCGCCCAGAATTCGAACTAGTCTCGATGGAAATGTCATGACGAGATCTTCATTTGATATACTAAACAGCCCGTAAGTCACCTCGGGTTAAGGAATTATGACAATCACTATTACTTTTGCCCATAACCTTAAGCAGAAATTTATATATCATAGATAGTTACCGATAAATTGATGATAAAGATAGGTACGAATCTAAATTTAGTTTCATTAACCACGGGATTAATTATTATTCTCACTTCAGCATCAGCATCAGTACTGTATTCCGATTTTAGTGTGAATGCTCAACAAAACATGAATGAGACTTCTGGTCAAAATGCAAGCAATGCCACTCAGACACCTGGAGGAGACTTTGACAGATCGATAATTGGTACTGTTGTTAATATTACAAATAATACAAATCCCACAGGAGCAGCTGTTCAACAGATGATCCAGGCTACCTCAACTGCAAATACCACCTCAACCACAAATATCACATCCACGAATTAAAAGATAAAGTGCAGCTTTGTAACTTTAACGCTTGAGCAGGGAGCTGCCGATTTTTCTTCTTTAATTATCTAATGACGGGAGAATTACGTATACTCTTTATCGTTACTCAGAATACCTGGCAGCAATTCTATATCTTATATACTTGTCATCAGGTGAAAACCTTGCGGGATAAGCGTCTTGTGTTGTATTACCACAATGCTCACATTTTTGAAACAGTGTGTATACTTTACAATAATTACATTTTTTCAGCTGACGCTTCAGTTTTAAACATCTCTACGTTTCTTTGAGTCTTCACGTGTGTACTTGAACGTCCCCCCTTTTTTTTCAATCATCAAGGATATCTTTTCAATTGCGTTCTTCATTATTCTCTCTGCAATCTTGAAATTTTCTGCTCTGGAGGTAATCCTGTACTTTGGAGCTGCAATGTAAGTGATGGAAATTTTAGCATTCCCCTTTTCTGATTGAACCGAGGAAAGAATATCCTTTATCAAATTGATTCCATTGGGAGCCCGCAGTGCGACTTCAAGTGTTCCTCGGACTTCAACCTCAGGTATCTGAATTTTCTTGCTTTCTTCCTCTATTGAGGACCGTATTTCTTCGGGTAACTCAATCGTCTTAATAGCTTCAATTCCTTTTCTAGCAACAATTTCAAACATGTCGTACACGTAATCAAATTTCAATAGTACCTTGTCTTCCAGTTCATGAACTTGTTCTTGATTCAAATTGTTTCTCTTTTTGATTATATCCATAAATGCCGAGGCTTTTTCGCCTTTCTTCACTTCAATTAATTTAGATTTCTTCTCTTCCCCTGAAACTTGCTTTAAAGATAGATCTACTTCTACTCTTCCCTTATGGACTCTAATAACTTTTAGAACAGTCTTTTGTTTAGGCCTTACGTATCGTTCGACATTTCGAATCCACCCTGTCGCTATCTCGGATATGTGCAAGAACGCTGTCAAGTTATTATATTCATCAAGAGACACATACGCCCCATGACCAGTAACTTCCTTAACGGTGGCAATAACTAACTCTCCTTCTTCCGGAAGTTCTGCGATTTCTGTTACCATGTACGTTCTACCGTATCTTATGCGTTACTTTAAGGTTGCCCTAGAAAAATCCTGGTTACGTTATGAGTACATCCAACTGAATTGATTTGAAATATTTTCATTAAATGTTAAAAATCAATACCTCTTCTGGCCCTTACGCCGACCTGAAAAGGATGTTTAAGTTCTCGCATCTCAGTTACTAAGTCCGCAATTTCAATTATTTCCTGCGTGGCGTAATTACCGGTCAAGACTAAAGTTAAATTTCTGGGCTTATCTTTCACAAGGTTCAGAACTTCAAGTGAAGATACGAGGCCTAAATTCACTGCATAATTTATTTCGTCCAATATCATTACATCATATTTTTCTTGAAGCATTTTCTTCCTACTAAAGTTGAGGGCATTTTTTGCTGAGTCTTTATGTTCTTTTATATCATGGTCATCATCCATTATTCCCACAAATCCTTTTCCGGCAGCCACTAGCTCGAATTCTGGTTCTAATCTATTGGCACTTGTCAACTCACCGTAATACCATTCACCTTTAATAAATTGAATCATGCAAACTCTCATTCCATGTCCAACTGCTCTTAAGGCCATCCCTAGGGCTGCGGTGGTCTTTCCCTTACCCTTACCTGTATATACTATGACTAGTCCCTTCTCACTTGCCAATTTCCCTCAACTCGATCGGTGTGCTAGTGAATACCATATAAGTAGTACTATAAAATACCTCAAGACAAAAATGGTATCAGTACTACTGGGAAGGGGTGGAACATAATCTGAATGCACGGCGTATAGATCTTAGGAACTAATATCTTATAGATCTAACGAAATTTTCTGGAACTTGTACGAAAAACATTATTATAATTAAGATGAACTTCCACAAGAGTCGGCCACATTAAAATGAACCACATTGCAACAGCAATCGAGAACTTTTGCGGAGATTTGTGCAAGGTATTATTTCCAATTAAAACTGGATGTGTGGAGGGTGAGGGAAAAGAAATTGCAATTTGCACCCTATCTAGTTTAGAACTTTTGGAGCAAATTTCTAGAGATCAAATTTTAATGAAAAAGATTATTTTGGTAGGTAGTTTGCTCTCAGAAAATAAAGGTATTGACGAAATTATTCAATATTCCAAGGATAATAAATCGCTTGCTCATATAATACTGTGCGGAACTGATACGAATGGACATCTTGCTGGACATTCTTTGTTATCATTGTTTGATAGAGGAATAAGTCGTAGTGGTCGAATTTTAAATTCAAAAGGTCATCGACCTTATTTAACGGTAAATTATGATGATGTTGAGAGCTTTAGAAATAGAGTATCAGTTCACAATTTATTGGGGATAGAGGATATCAAATTTATAAGAAAATATGTAGATGGTTTTAGTAGTTAGATTTTTTTCGAAATTTATTAATTTCGTACTTTTGCATATAATACTTCAGAATGTCATCAGCTGTCATCCCAAGCTCTATGGAAGCTTGCAATAGAAAATGCCACATATCGATTAACTCTCCTTTTGCAATCTCTATATCGAACTCTCTTGGTTGTTTCCACCATTTCCAATTCGTAAGCCTTTGAAGCTCAACCGATTCGTGTATCAATGCTAGACAAAGGAATGAAATTCTTTGTTCCACTGTACCCGGGTATCTCTCTGATGCCAATTCAATTGATAACTCTCGTTGTAATTTAAGTAGTCTCTCAAGCTTGTCCATTGTAGAAAAAAAGAAATGGGAACTATTAGCCGTTACTAATGTAATGAAAATAGGCTGATAGAGTCGTCCCCCTATCGATAGGATCCAGCAAATCATAGATATGGGGGATCTCCACCCGTGTAAGGCCTTGCTGGTTAATCCTATGAATCAATATTATCTTAATAAACATTTCTAGACATAGAAGAGTTTTTAACAAATAACACATATTGTAAGATTAATTCAATTTTGCTCAATAAATAGTACAATTAATATACGTTCAAAAAATGTCCGCAGATCTAAGGCGACTCACGACTACGAATTTCAATATTTAACGAACTAGGTTAAATTTACGCTTTTCAAACATAACAAAGGCAAAAGGTGTATGACCCATTCCAAAATATGCAAATAGACATTCACCGCTGCTTTAGATCTCCTAAAATTTTTAGTTAGTAATTCGAGACCCAAATGAGTGAAAGCTAATGCGACTTCGTGTTAAGTTCTAATCATGCTTCTAATCACGGACCAGAGGATATTGCAATATCCGTAAAGGAATTTATCAATATCAAGTAAAAAATACGAAATTCATCATCAACATGCAACAATGTGGAATATTGGGCTCCATCTACAAACAGTTCTCGTGATACTCAAAATAATAACTCACTTACACTTTTTAAATTTAATTACGCATTCAAAGGAAAAATACTAACCCGCCCCTTCCATTTGCTCTAAGCGTCCATTAATAATTCTCATGTGATATCTTCCTTGTTTATGTGGCTTTACGAGTCTCACATAGTAAATAGATTTTTCAATCTGTGATCTTTCAATCTGTAAAACAATATCTGTGTAGATTCCAAGTGTTGAACCAAGGACTTCTTTTTTGAATATCATATATGGACCGTCTGAGATTGATTTAAGATTTACTTTCTTATTACTATAATAATCTGTTTTTTGGTAAACTGATGGGTTAGTAATAATTATTGCGAGGTCATAATTTAATGCGGTAACTGCTAGGTGACGCAAATTATGCATTACGGATAAATGTCTTGTAATACCGTTGAATTCATTTGTAAATAAAGTCACAAAATTGTCTATTACAATCATTTTGGGTCGATGAGCAAGTGCTTTCCTTATCGTTGATTTTAAAAGTATATCTGAATCCAATCTAACGACAATTATATTGTTTAATATTTTTTTAGAATCAGAAGAATCGCCTAAATGCTCCAACATAAGTTCAGGGCGAAAATTCCCTCTTATATCAATGTAAATGACTACAGAGTCATAGAATCTTCGTGCTGCGGCGATACATGCCAAAAGTGAAATGGTATTCCGAGCTAACTTGCTATCGCCGAATATGTCAGTGATAAAACCTGACCTAAACCCACCTCCAAGAAGCGTATCAATTGACTTATGACCACTAGGAATGATTGTCACTGTTTATGATAATTGTATTTTATATAAAAAAAGCTATGCCAAAAGTCGAGTCCGGCTAGACAAGGCAACCTTTTTATTGTTGTGACATTGTCTTGATTGCAAAGTGATAAGCTGAATGTCATCTTCATCAACTTCGCAGCAGTCGAAAAGACCTCTTACGACGCTCCAACGGTCATTAAACAGAAAGGTAGCTGTGAGATTGAAGAACGAAATAGAATATCGTGGCAAGATGAACAATGTTGATTCTTATATGAATCTCATATTATTAGATGCAGAAGAGTTTAGCGGCCCAGAAGCAATTGCCAATTATGGAAAAGTAGTAATAAGAGGGAACAATGTTCTCTTCATTAGATTGGAAAAAGAGTTGTAGATTTTGGTACCTACTATTATTTGGAACTAGTATTAAAATAGTAAGATGGTAAGAAGACACCTATTCACGTCAGAGAGTGTTACCGAAGGTCACCCTGACAAAATTTGTGATCAGATTTCTGATGCGATTCTTGATGAATTGATACGTCAAGACGTAAACTCTAGAGTTGCAATGGAAGCCATGATAACAACTGGTGTGGTTTTTGTTGCAGGGGAAGTGACTTCTACGGCCCATATTGATATTCAAAAAATTGTAAGAGATACACTGGTTGGTATCGGATATGAAGGAGAAAAATATGGATTCGATGGCAAGAGCTGTTCAGTGTTGACTTCAATTCATGAACAAAGCGCGGATATCTCGTTAGGCGTTGACTCAAAAGGGAGTAAGGACCAGGGTGCTGGTGATCAGGGATTGATGTTTGGCTATGCGACTAATGATACGCCAGAACTCATGCCTTTGCCAATAATTTTGGCACACAGACTTTCAGCAAAACTTGCACAGGTCCGTAAAGAAAGGGAATTAGACTGGTTGGGGCCAGACGGTAAATCCCAAGTTTCTGTTATATACGAAGATTCGAAACCAATCAAGCTTGACACTGTAGTAGTGTCTACTCAGCATACTCCGGATATGTCAATTGAAGATGTGAGACAAGAGGTCATTTCAAAAGTGATAAAACCAGTATGTCAGGGATGGTTGGATAATTCTACTAAGTTTTTAGTAAATCCGACGGGAAGGTTCGTTATTGGAGGACCAGTAGGTGATACCGGCTTGACTGGTAGAAAGATAATTGCTGACACCTATGGTGGCATGGGTAGACATGGAGGTGGAGCATTCTCTGGTAAGGATCCATCAAAGGTCGACAGATCAGCATGCTACATGGCAAGATACATCGCCAAAAACATAGTGTCTGCAGGTTTGGCAGAGAAATGCGAAGTTCAAATAGCTTATGCTATAGGTATTGCCGAACCAGTATCCATCATGATAGATACGTTCGGTACAGGTAATCACGAAGAACAGATTGAAAAACAAGTTCGCGAAATTTTTGATACAAAGCCCGCAGGTATCATTAAGACACTGAATCTTAAGAGGCCTATTTACAAAAGTACGTCCGTGTATGGCCACTTTGGAAGAAGTGAACCCACATTCACATGGGAACGCACCGATAAGGGTGACCTATTCAGAATTACAAGCTAATCTATAGTAAAGTAATTGTCAAAAATAATGGTTTCAGTTCTAATATGAATAATTCAGTATGTTGTCAATTACTTTTTTAACTTGTGTAAGCAGTTCATATTAGCAGTAGGATCAGGATAAATACTAATTAGTTCGGCTGAACGGGTATAAGCAGACGCTTGTCATTATTAGAAAAAGTAGTCGTAATAACTGGTGCTGCGGGTGGTTTAGGATTTTCAATGGCTCAAGAATTTTCCCGTGCAGGATCAATTGTAATCATAACTTCAAGAAACAAGATGAGGGCGCTTAAAGCGTCAAGGTTACTATCAAAAAAATCCATGGGTCTCAAGTTGAACGTAGACGATAGAAACAATGTCTCAGAATTTGTTCAAAAAATTCGTAAGAACTATGGCAGAGTTGATGTATTGATAAACAATGCTGGTTACGCATTCCTAAGAAAGACATGGTTCAAGAAGCTTCATATGGTTTCAGACAGAGAATTGGTAAATATCCTACACGTAGATTTAATTGGTTCATTTAGGGTATCAAGGGAAATAATAAAGTTAATGATCCGCAAAGGTGAAGGAGGCGTTATAATAAATATTGCTTCTACGCCAGGATTGTCAGGGTATACTTTCGGCTCTCCTTATTCTTTAGCAAAAGCTGGTGTCATAAGTATGACAAAGCATATTGCCTTAGAATATGCAAGAGATGGAATTAGGGCATATTCACTAGTATTAGGTAACATTGCTACAGAGGCCACATACAAGTCGCTTTCAGTCAAAGAAAGAGCTAGTGCATCACGGGAAAATGCAATGAACCGATGGGGAAGGCCATCAGAAATCGCACGAG
Source organism: Nitrososphaeraceae archaeon (assembly GCA_044870745.1). Lineage (GTDB taxonomy): Archaea > Thermoproteota > Nitrososphaeria > Nitrososphaerales > Nitrososphaeraceae > TA-21. The sequence continues at coordinate 22,215 of JBIOZE010000143.1, forward strand.
TTGCTATGTGCGTCGCTAGCAATTCTTTTTCCTTCGCTACGGGAAATACAATTGTCATTGATGGAGGAGCAACACTTAGCTAGAGCGTGATATTCGTGATGGCTAATAAGGAACAATATATGTTGCCTTCCACATCCCCGGGAAAAAAAGGATTGCGGACAGGTTATACTACTGGTACATGCGCCGCGGCTGCTACAAAACTTGCCTTGTGCTCACTTCTAGAAAATAGAGAAGTTTCAAGAGTCACTATTAATTTGCCCAAGGGCCGTTCTGCAACGTTAACTGCTTCATGGATCAGGATGGATAAAAATACAGTTACTGCTGCCGTTATAAAAGATGCTGGCGATGATCCAGATGTTACTAACGGTGCTGAAATTTGTTCAACTGTATCGCTACTCCCATCCAGTAACCAAATTATCATTGATGGAGGGAAGGGGGTAGGCAGAATAACGAAACCTGGATTAGGTCTAAAAATAGGAAGTGCTGCAATAAATCCAGTTCCAATGAAAATGATCAAAAAATCCATTGAGGATGTCATCGGAAACAATCACAAAGACTACGGAGTATCCATCTTAATAACTGTCCCTAAGGGTGAAGAAATTGCCAAAAAAACAGATAACCCTAGGTTGGGAATTATTGGCGGGATTTCAATTTTGGGAACTTCTGGTATTGTAATACCTTATTCGACATCTTCGTTTGCGGCATCTATAAGGCAGGCGATGGACGTGTCACTAGCTATGGAGTCAAATACTGTGGTGCTAACCACTGGTGGTAGAAGCGAAGATTTTTCTAGAGTATTCCTTGCTTCGCAAATTCCGGATCATTCTTTTATTCAGGTGGGAGATTTTATTGGTTATGCCATCAGACAATGTGCTATAAAGAAAATAGAGACCGCGTTCGTAGGAGGATTTATTGGAAAATTGACAAAGATGGCAATGGGTATAAAGCAAACTCACGTTAGAGGTTCGCATGTGGATATGGCATTCCTAGCTAGCCAAGCTCGCTCTTGTGGCTCAAACGATGAAATTGTTTCCAAGATTGAGAAGGCAAACACAGCAAGACATGTTTCTGAAATAATAGATACCTATTCTATCAATGGCTTTTATGATTCACTATGTAAAGAAGCACATAACCAATTGTCAAAGTATTGTGATTTTAAAGTTGGAATATACATAATGATGTTTGATTTTTGCGGGAAAGTTATTGGTATGCATCCAAACAACACTTTATTGCCAAATCGTAAATCTGAATAGACTGTAATCTGCTAAACTATTCCCTTCAAAAGTCCATCGGTTTCAAGCTTTGCTGCATGAGCTGAAATATACCTCCATACAATGTCTGCTTTCTCTGACTGAAAATCCCATGGTGCAATTAGGACAATATCATGTTCTCTTATCCACATTCTTCTTTTTATTTTCCCCCTAATTCTACACGTTCTTACCTTTCCGTCAGTGCATCTAACAATAATGTTATCTCCTCCCACAAGTTTTATTACCCGGCCCAGTAGTTCCCCTTGTTGGGGCATGACCAATTCTTTTAGATCCGATTCACTGAGTACTTTTCTCTTACCTAACTCTAAAACCTCGTATGAATTCGTCGCAAGCAAAATAAAAATGTAATGATTAATCTTGCAAATCTAAAGTGGATTTAATATGGTTGTCAATCACATACCAATATGACATAGTTTCCAAACGATTTGTAGTCTGGGATGACTCGAATGTTGGCGTCTATACAGTTTATTAATAGATCAATAGGATTTTCAAGTTCTATAGCATAATTAACTAAATATGTCGTTCAAGCTTATTTTTATATACTTTTATTCGAATACTATTCATTCCAATAATTTCCAATAGTAGCTTCGGAAGAATTTATCTTGCCAAATTGGCAAAATAATTCCACAATAGCCATGATTGAAATAATGATAGACATGGTAAGGATACTGGATTTCTACATTGCTGGGTTACAAAATACTATTGGCTTTTCAGTACTATAAGTTGGTCACAAAGCTGAAGGAGAATACGTGTGGTGAATAGACTACCTAACGACAGAGCCAACGGGAGCTTCCTCACTTGTAGTTAGAAATATTGGTTTGCCGTCGACGCCTTCTGCCGCCAATAACATTCCGGAAGAAATAATGTTACCCATTTTCTTTGGTGTGAGATTTGTACAAACTACCACAGTTTTACCCACAAGTTCAGATGGTGCATAGTACTGTGCGGCACCTACAATAATATCCCTCAATTCCGATCCGACATTTACGGTTGCTTTCAAAATCTTATCTTTGTTAGGTACAAGTTCAGCGGAAATTATCTTACCAACGCACAAATTGATCCTCATGAATTCCTCCATTGTTACCATTTTGTTTTCTAGAACCACCTGAAAACGTCATGAATTCCTGAGTCCATTATAAAATCTTTCCTATCACAAACTAGAGGAGTATTACAAAGCAAAAAAATATACAGCTACGTAAAAATCTCAAACTACTCTATTTATTATGATTAGTATTCTTGAACTGACTCAACGTACGACAAAATCCGGCAATATCGATTCATGAAGTTATCTGTAATAATTAACACATGTTTTTATCTTAATAATATTAAGAAAAATAGTAGGATATACCAAAATGTCAGACAACCAAGAACTGGGGCTTGCTGCCATGTATCGCATAATTAAGAAATCTGGGGCAGAGAGAGTGAGCGATGAAGCTGCAGAACACTTACGTAAAATCATTGAGGATGTAGCACTAAGAATCGCTCGCCAAGCAGTAGACTTAAGTGTTCATGCAGGGAGAAGAACGATAAAGTCAGGAGATATTCAATTAGCTGCAAAAAATTTACTTGATCTTCGTACTTGACAGATTGTCCTAGAACGGTTGCAAAATTGCCTGCTTATTTGACCTACGATATGGATAAATGACTCTGATTTCAAAAATTTTTATGATCCTTTCATTAATAGATCTCCGATCTTTTAATCATGGTTCAATCTGTCTTGATAGTTGGGCTAACGGGGATGCCTGGGGCAGGAAAGAGTACTCTTGCTCGATCACTTTCTAAGGCAGGACTACCTGTCATTGTAATGGGTGACGTAGTGCGAGAGGCAGCGATAAACGCGAAATTAGAATTAACTGACAATAACTTAGGATATTTAATGGTCGAACTTAGAAGGCGAAAAGGTCAGGGGGCTATCGCATATTTTGTCCTTGATAAAATAAGATCTATTTTAGGGAATTCAGCTCCCACAAGGGCTATAATTATCGATGGAATAAGGAATATAGACGAGATGAAAGTACTTCAGAGTCTAGGGCCAATCAAACTGCTTGCAGTTCATGGTTCAACTCAGGTTAGGTTTCATCACGTCAAAACGAGAGCGAGAGCTGACGCTCCGACTACAATTGATGATTTCTCTGAACGTGACAATAGGGAGCTCGGCGTTGGTTTAAGTAAGGCGATAGCTCTTGCAGATGAAACTATATCCAATAATGGTATATCAATTGAACAATTATGTGAGCAAGGACTAACAATTATTGAAAAATGGATAGTTGAAAGAAAAGGTCAGACGCAATTAGGTTGATCTTAAATTGAGTCTGAGCCTAACTCATGAACTAGATCCAGTTTGGGAAGTTAATGTTACAGGGGAGAGTGAAATTAATTCGTCTGAAGATCCTAAAAAAGTGATTAAATCCATTACAAATACAATAAATGGGGGAGATCCGTCAGTAGAAGAAAACTATGTAGTGGTAAGAAGCAAAGGCCTACTTTCTCTTCATCATATTCGAACGGGCGTAAAATTGCGACAATCTGCCAGAGTTCTTCGAAGATTGGTGGATTATAATCGGAATGGTAATTCAACTTGGTTTCTACTAAATAAACAGGCCGCATATTGCGGGGTAATAGCCATAGTCGAAAGTTGGGACGAATCTTCATTGGGCCCTATTAAAGTTACTGTTACAAGTAAAGACCTAGATCGTGTATTAACATGGCTGATTCCCTCTTCAACCAGGAATGTTAACAGTAAATTTCACCGAAATGAATCAAAATATGATGATACCGTTGTATGAAGGATTTAATCCAAAAGTAGTTCAATTGTAATATGACTCTAAACTTCAACATCCTGGATTGCTAAATTCAGTCATTTATTGGTGGTAACTTCATATTGATTATTGCCAAAATATTCAGTTTCCAATTGAATAATTTCTTCAGGGTTACTTGCTTGCCAATAATCTTCCAATATGTTCAAATTGAGGTCCAAAAATGTATGGCCCCATTTGAAATTGTTCAATATTTGAAAAGCTAGCTTTTTATATCCTGTTATATAGTAACAGCCAGCTAATGCTTCCACTGTTGACAATTTCCCAAGTCTTGAATAGTTTACAGGATTTCCAGCAAGTAAGGCGGGCATTCTTCTGGCTATCCCCATATGTAAAAATCTAGGAAACTGCAATATTCTTTCTGCTTTATTCCATGAGCAATCTATAACACAAATTGAGCTGACTAACTTGACGTCATTTTTGTGTAGTACATGCTTACTAAAAGGGTTTAATACAATCATATCACGTTTTATCGAGTTAATACGATTAGCTAGCCCGAGCTTTACCAATCTAAGAGCCGTACACTTCTTAGGATCGTCCTGATTTAACATAAACACGTTAGCTTTCACTAAGTGAATAATGTAACAACGGGAATAATAACACAGCGCCAGAATAATATTAAAGATTTCCTCTGCTTACGGCATGTGAACAATTGTAACCTCGGAGTATTCAAATATTCAGTGCTGGGGTGCTATTAATCCATGTGAACGCTGTGGATAATAATCAATCACCTAGGATAACAGGAGCAACGTTAAAAATCTCCAATTCTTTGAATATCCATAGAATGTCAGAAATTCAAAAAATTACAGTTTTAGGATCAGGCATAATGGGCCATGGAATCGCTCAAATTTCAGCCATGGCAGGTTTTGAGGTAGCCTTGCGTGATATTAAACATGAGTTTCTTAATAATGCCATGAATAAAATAAAGTGGTCACTTAATAAACTTGTAGAGAAAAAAACACTTTCGCAGTCAGAGTGCGAAACCATATACAATAGGATTCAGCCCGTAGTACCCCTAAGGGAGGCTTTGGCTGGTGCTGACTTACTTATTGAAGCCGTACCTGAGAATATGGATCTAAAGCGAGCCGTGTACAAAGAAGTAGATGAAAATTCAGATCCAAGCACAATTTATGCTTCTAATACTAGCACTTTACCGATAAGTGAAATTTCAACTTTAATCAGCAGACCAAAAAAGTTTATTGGACTTCATTTTTTTAATCCCCCACAACTCATGAAGCTGGTTGAAGTAATACCAGGTACGGCTACGGACCAAGATACCATTAACATAGGTATGGATTTTATCAAAAAAATTGGAAAAGAAGTGATATTGTGTAGAAAGGATGTACCAGGGTTTATTGTAAACAGAATATTCATTCCTCTGGTTCATGAAGCTGCCTTTTGCCTCGACAGAGAAGCCCCAACTATGAGTCAATTGGATTCTGCAGTCAAATTTAGATTATCCTTTCCTATGGGAATTTTTGAGCTGGCTGACTATACGGGTATCGACGTTATCCATAAAGCTACATTTGAAATGTATGCTAGAGATAAGGCCGTTATATTTCCTCACCCAAAAATTAAGGATCTTTTCGACCAAGGGAAGTATGGGAAAAAGACTGGGTCGGGTTTTTATTCCTACGGGGATGGACAATATGAGAGAGTATCGCTTTCCGAAGAAGAGGCAAGGGGATATGATCCCATAAAATTGTTGGCAGTCGCTTTGAATAATGCTAGCTGGCTGGTTTCAAATGACGTCTGTTCGTTGGCTGATTTGGAAACGGCCTTGAAGCTCGGAATGGGCTTAAGAAATCCCTTGTTCGATACCGCTAGACAATTTGGTTTGAAGAAAATAATCACAACATTAGAAGAGTTGCAGAAAAAGTACGGCGATTTCTACAAGGCGAATAATTATTTGCCGTCTTTATTAGACTAAATTCGCTCACAGAGAAATAAAATTAATTGTGAGTTAAGTATTACTTTGTATGATTAAGAATGAATTGAACTGCTGTATCAGCATCTCTTGCGGTAGTTATCAGAATGCTCTTCCTCTCATCGAGATACTTGCCTCCATAAAGCTCCGCAGTTCCTCCACTATGAGGAATTGTAACTATCGGTTTTTTTAACATATATCCTACACAAAGTTCTACTAGAGTACCAACACCACCACCTACCACTATAATACCATCTGCGGAGGTAGCCACGAGAAAGTCTCTTGCGTAGCCAATGCCGGAGGCAACTACTATATCGCAGTATTCATTTGCGCACGAAAGATCTTCTTGTGGAATTATTCCAACAGTTATTCCCCCCTGGTCTTTCGCTCCTTTACAGGCCTTTTCCATCACGCCTCCCAAGCCTCCGCAAATAAGGGTGCCTTTTGCTCTGGCTATCGCCCTTCCAACTTCATAAGCTAGTTTATTTGTGGTTGAATTAGACTTATCACTATTATAACCTATTACTGCGATCTGGAGTTTTCTCATAACAAGAATTCAATGCTGTTTTTCTTATACTTTCTTATATCTGCCAAAATACAGCTAGCGGAGCGAATGATTTGCTACAAATATTATTTAGTGTTTCAAGTATAATGTGGAAGTAAGACCAAAACAATTTGACAACTCATTTGCAGTTACAACGTTGCATTCTTTTGTGATCGGAAAATATGAACGGTAGTCGACAGAACACCAGCTTGCCTGAAAATAGATTGTAATTTGATTGTGAAAATAAACGTATCTGACTTCAGGAGATCTATTACAATATTGATGCTTGCGAGAGAATTATTGATAGAGTAATATAAGGAGTCTCTTGTTAGGAATGGGAATGAAATATCGGGTCAAAGACATAGGTCTGGCTGCGGAGGGAAAGAAAAAAATCGATTGGGCGGAAATTCACATGCCAGTTTTAATGAAGTTGAGAAAAAGGTTCCAGGATAAACTTCCTTTAAATGGTATTAAGATATCTGGTTGCCTTCATGTGACCAAAGAAACAGGGGTACTTATCCGCACAATAGATGCATTGGGGGCTGATATTGCTTGGTCTGGATGTAATCCTTTGAGCACTCAAGATGATGTAGCAGCATCCATAGCTGATGCAGGAGTTTCGATATTTGCGAGTAGAGGCGTTACTACAGAACAGTATTATGATGATATTCATTCTACCATGAATCCCCCTCCGGATATAACTATAGATGACGGCGCTGATTTGACAGTTGAAATGCATAAAGCTAAATCAATAAAGCGTGAAAATGTGTTTGGGGGTACTGAAGAGACAACAACGGGAGTCATTAGATTGCGAGCGATGGAGCGAGCTGGAAAATTAGAATATCCTATCATGGCCGTAAATGACGCTGAAACGAAACACGATTTCGACAATGTTTATGGAACAGGACAATCAGCATTAGACGGCATTATAAGGGCGACAAATATTCTCGTAGCAGGTAAAAACGTAGTAGTGGCTGGTTATGGACATGTAGGAAAAGGCATTGCTAGACGAGCAGCAGGACTAGGCGCAAGTGTAATTGTTACGGAGGTTGATGCGATTGCAGCCCTAAAGGCTAAACTAGATGGTTACAATGTTAAGACAATGCTTTCTGCGGTTAGTGTAGGAGACGTGTTAATTACAACCACTGGGTGTAAAGATGTAGTTAAGGAGGAACATATCAACAAGATGAAGGATGGTGCTTTTATGGCGAACGCGGGTCATTTCAATGTTGAAATCTCACTAGAGGCCCTTAAAAATGCGTCTGTTTCTAATAAAAATATCAATGACAATAATAGAGAATATATACTTAAGAATGGGAACAAAATTTATTTAATAGGGGAAGGTAGGCTTGTAAATTTGGCGGCAGCGGAAGGTCACCCTTCTGAAGTCATGGATATGAGCTTTGCAAATCAGCTTCTGTCCGTTTTGAACTTAGTTAGTTCTAAAGGTAATCTTTCTCCGAAAGTTTATGACATTGATAGATACCAAGACGAGCAAATTGCAATGGAAAAACTAGAATCCATGGGCATTGAAATAGATCGACTGTCACCTGAGCAAAAGATCTACCTTGAAGGCTTTAGCGAAGGAACGTAACGAGGTCAATTGATATCACTCTTGGTTCCTGTTATCTACAGCCTTTTTTACCAAAATTTTAATATGACACGAATCCTCACTGAAAAATTGGAACTTCCAAGCTTAGTATAAGAATGGATGGGTGGTCTAGCCTGGTTAGGATACCTGCCTCACACGCAGGTGGTCGAGAGTTCAAATCTCTCCCCATCCAAACGTTACTACCGAACGTGTAAATTATTGTAGGAAAAGCTACGTATTTGTAGAATTAGTGACGCTAATTGCAATATATTAAGAAAACAATGAATTTGCAGTACACTAGTTACTAAATTATTCAGCTGTATAATTCCGATAATTCATCACTAATGTACGAAAATGGCCTATATCCACAAAAATTATATGGTTTTGGAATGCGAATAAAAAGTGATATCGTTGCGGAATATTCTTCGTAATCCTAACAACAGAAAGTCTCCATATGTGCCTAAGCCTAATCCAAAATGGGGAAAGGAAGAGGAGACTGAAATTTTCAGTCAGAAAGTTAAGCTATTTAGGAAGGGTAAGCTTTCGGAGGAAGACTTTCGCCGATTTCGTCTCCAACATGGAGCTTATGGATCTCGTCTTCAACAGAATTATAGCATGGTACGAATAAAGATTCCGAGTGGACAAGTTACTCCGGAGCAATTGGAAAAAATTGCCTCATTGGCTGAATCATTTTCCATTGGCTCAGCACATGTCTCCACACGCCAGAATATCCAACTACATTGGGTGCAACTCGAAGACGTAAGTGAGGTTATGAGAGGTCTAGTTGAGGCAGGTTTGACCACTAGGGAAGCATGCGGCAATACCGTTAGAAATGTAATGTGTAGTCATTTTGCAGGGGTCTGTCCTAACGAGGCCTTCGATTCGACACCTTATGCTAGAGCAATTGCTAGGTTCCTGCTCAGAAATCCAATATGTCAAAACCTTCCACGGAAGTTTAAGATTAATTTTGGTTGCTGTAGTGAACATGGCCTAGTAAGAGTAGCTGATATCGGACTTGTGCCAGTGAAAGTAAACGAAACTAAAGGATTCAAAGTGTATTTGGGTGGTGGGCTTGGAGCAGCTTCTTTTATAGGGCATCTATTGGAAGATTTTACTGCAGAAGAGAAAGTTCTTGCAACTTGCATGGCTGTAATAAGACTTTTTGATCGCCTTGGGAACCGTGAGAATTTGGCAAGAAATAGGATGAGATATCTCGTACATGAAATGGGTTGGATGAAATTCCAACAATTAGTAAAGAAAGAGAGATCTAATGTTGAAATGACTATTTCAACCTCCACGGCAAAGTCTTACGATGTAACTTCGGAAGATGATTCCCAAGTTGTACCTAAGTTGACTAAGTTGCCCATGATTAAACAAGCGGTTGAATTTGAGAATCCATCGTATAGGAAGTGGGCACACACAAATGTACTGCCGCAAAGGCAGGACCAATATAACGTAGTTTTTGTTACATTGGGTGCTGGAGACATTACTTCAAACCAACTTAGAGGTTTAGCAGATATAATCCGTAGCTATTCCGAGGAACAATCTGCTCGCAATACACCTAATCAAAACTTCGCTGTTAGATTTGTTAGTACAGAAAATCTACCAAAATTCTATGCAGGGCTCTCCCGAATAGGCCTAGCCAATCCTGGTGCTTTGACTCTAGCATCTGCAGTTGGATGTTCAGGAACAACTTCCTGTAATCTTGCTATAACTAACTCACATAGATTGGCGAAAGAAGTTCAATTAAGGCTTCTCCAATTGGGATTAGATTCTGATGACTCGCTTAGGGATAGTACTATAAAGATTAGTGGTTGTCCCAACTCATGTGGTCAGCACGAAATCGCCACTATTGGATTCTACGGCGGGGCATCTAGAATAGGAGGTTCAATGGCCCCAACATATACTATGCTTCTTGGCGGGAGTTCTGGAGAAAACGGTGAACTTGGCAGAACAATAATGCGAGTCCCCGCTAAAAGAGTTATTGAAGTAATATTGAAAATCATTGAAATTTACAAAGAGGAGCGTGATAAAAACGAATCATTAGACAATTGGATCAGGAGAATCGGGAATGGAGTTGGTCTCGGAAAGGTAACGAACTTTGATGACTTGAAATCAGCATTAAGTGAAGTGGCAAAACTTGCATCCATAGAGGAGGATCCAGATGCTTATCATGACTATGGTAATGATTCAAATTTTGTTGCCAAGACGGCTAGGGGCGAATGTGCAGCTTGACAAAAGAGCAAGGACTAGCTTCTGCCTATACGAAAAGGAGATCAAGCTATGATTCTAGACCTAGTCTAGTAACAGGTTTAGATAAATCAAATAATCCAGGTCGTAAGGTTCAAAAAAAAATAACAAAACAAGTTACTTTTCCAACACTCTCATATTTGACCGATGTTGATACATTAAGAACTTTCATAAGGAAAAAAGCAGTCCGGGTAGTTGACGTACGTAAAACTGAAGATTACAAGAAGGAACATATCAAGGGTGCAGTATCTATCCCTCTATCTTCGATACTCGAGGCAGGATCGCCCGAAAAAATCGTAAACATTATTCAACACGCCGGGATATCTGACCAGATGCCGGTGGTCATATACGATAACACATTTGGCGCACTTGCTGCGAGAGTAGCTTGGACTTTTGAATATGTCGGACACAAGAACACATCATTGCTTGAAGTGACCTTCGATCAGTGGAAAAAGCAAGGTTTGGAAACAGAAAAAAAAACAAATGATTTTAAAAGCGCATTTCATTCTGTCAATATCAATAATGAAATATATGCTGACGCAGAATACGTGGAAAGTTCTGAAACAAGCAAAGGTAGGGTTTTAGTAGATTCTCGAGAACGTCTCAATTTTTTGACTGAGCATATTCCTGGAGCCACAAATATTCCATACACCATGCTCGGAACGGATGAAACTATTCTTCGTACTCCAATCGAAATAAAAAGATTCATAGAAAACAGGAATATCGAACCAAATTCAGAGGTAATAACATATTGTGGGAGTGTTGGTACACTCTCAGGCTTGGCTTACTATGCATTAAAAATCGCTGGAATTAGTAACGTAAGGCTGTATTCAAAATCATTTAAGGACTGGAAAAAATTAGGAAAGCCAATTGATGAGTTCAATGACGCCAACTACTGGGATTTGTCTGCAGAATGACATCAAATGTTCAGTATCCAAATTAGTGATATTCACGAATCTCTCAAAAGTTTAAGTCAAACTATGTTATCGCTTTGACGAATGTCGAGTATCTGTTAATTGGATAGATTGATCCATCGTCAAAGCGCGGACTATTCACTCAAGGTTTTGATGTACCGAAGTAATTTTATAGCGTCTCTTCTTTTAATACTGTCCCTTTTCTTAAGTATATACTCTCTGAATTTTTCTAATTGTTCATGAAATGCTCTATGTTTTTTTTGACAAATATTGATTATGGTTTCATAGTTACGGTATGGAAAATAGAGTTTCTTTGCTTCCATTTTCAGTATTTTTCTGCAGTTTTCATTTATGATTCCGTTCCTTTCGGCTAGAAATAAATTAAATCTAATGTCAATCATTGCTTCAGACTGAAGTTTATTTTCACCTTCCGCATATGTAACTGCTACTTCGTCATCCGCAAATAGTATTCTTTTTTTGTAAAATTCAAAAACCTTACCTACACCAATCATTCCAAATTTTTCAAGTTCGACGGCTCTCAATGCTCCCAAGGATGAAGAACCAACAACTATAAAATTTCGTAACAGTGTCAGTTGATAAACTTCTATAGGTGAAGGTGGGTAATCGTGTAGAAAGACCCCATCAATCAATCCTACAATGCTTTTCCCTTGAGGTAATGAAGCCAACCTAAAGAAGTCACCTTTTTTGGCAGGAGGTCTAAAGTCTGCCTCTAAGATTTTTTGAGCTATATCTAAGTGTAAAGTTGGTCCTACAAATACTATCTTGTTCAAATTTGGAAACACCGTCTTCCTCTTTTCCCAATGGTGGATTTGGTAATCTTGAACATCTCTAGACCTGGAACAATTGTTCTGACTACAGGCACACCCAAATTAGGATTTGTTAGATCTATAACAATCGCCTGATTCAAATCAAGTACTTTAAGTCTTTCAAGTATCAAGTTGATGTCGTCCAAGATATCATTATTACAGATACATCCAGACTCTGAAAATTTCACTTTTTTAATCGACTCCATAAACTGCCACGACCTCTTATCATCAGTGTTGTTTTCGCCATAAGGAATTTTTCTCAAATCATCTCTAGCCCCTTGGATATTAGCCGCTCTAGTTTGAGACACTTCAGTTATGGCCCGCAGTAACGCGACCCGTGCGTCTGGATGAGAGCCATGACCCTCTACTAAATATCCGTAGTCATGAGTAATCCATTCAATACTAGCCGCGTTAAATGTTGGGATGCCAACATCAGATGTAACATCCTTTATTAGAAGTGGAATTTCACTTTTTTTAAATCTTTCAACTAATTTCAGGGCGGGTCCATAATCAATACTAGATAAATCTACATCTGGAAAGATTGAATTATCATCAACGTATTCCTTAGAGGAAACAGCTGAAACATGGAACCCGTTAGAATTGAGATAATTTTCGATAGTTTTGAGGACATGAAAGTGTACCACGCTGGCTTTTAGGTGAGCGAGACTAATGGCATCCCTTTCTACTATTTCACATAGGGAATGACATATTGCTTCCTCTATTACATTACCTGAAGCCAGACCGTTTGTATGGTGATAAGCAAATGGATTAACTGATGGAGAGATTGGAGAATATCTAAAAAGTGCCACTGGAGCAGGTACCAATATCTCTTCACTATTCATCATGTCAAAACCCCAAACGAAATCCATAATCATGTCATCTTCATAATTGAAAATCATCGGCTCTACAAGACTGGAGGGATGAAGTACGTTATATCTCGCAGAGAGGTAACGATATGATCCACTGATCAATTTTTTATGCGAACCGGATGGTAATGCGCAGTATCTCTCAATACTTTCCATAAGAGCACTTACCTGAGCATGTATTCTCGTAGGTCCTTTGCCACTATATACCCAGATGTAGTCATCGGTACCAGGTAAGACGGCAGAATAATTAGGAATTTTCAATATATCCATATCTGTAATATCTGCTAGTCTTGTAATACCGATCGCTGCCGCAATGGGAAGAATTTCATCGAGGGTTTCTTGGACAGGTTTGATCCTGGATGTCCCTGAGGGTGACCATTTTAATTTGCTTTGGAGTTTGAAGGATCCATGTGCCAAGTTGACTTATACCTTTCTGTTTGTTCTTATCAATTTTACTCAATAGAGTTAAATGTTATAATTTTTTTAGATGACTCACGGAAAAGGGGAAAAACAGAGAGGAGAATCTAGTGGCTTTAGATAATTTACTCTCCAGAGCGATTAAGGATCCTATTTTTAGGAGAAAGTTCTTTTCTGATTATGATCAAATACTAAAAAGTCACGATATACCTGAGGAAATTACTATTCTCATAAGAAAATGTCTGACTGATTTCATCAAATAGCAGTCTAATTTGACCGAATCGTAATGTTGGCAAAAAGCCCTTGAAACTTAATACTGAACCCCGTATCTGACCCACACCTAGTCATTGGCTAGCCGTACACCAAGTGTACCCTCCTAGTGCACTCTCTATTACGGGGCATCATTGCCCTTTTTCGAATGGACTAATGATACATTAATTTTGGGATTGCTAGTTATAAATATAATGGAATAATTATGTCAATTTAGAATAGGAGATAAATCAATTTCAAATCCGGCTATCGGAACTCTAATCTTGAAGTTTTCTATTATTGTTGGATGAATTTCACCTACGTGACCTATTTTTTCTTTTTCCATGTATATTTCAGCTCCTCGGCCGTCCAAAAAAAGTCTGCTTGTTGCCGGCCTAGTATAGGATCGCCTGCCTAAACCATTTGTTATCAATGTCTGAACAATTGATTTGATTTCCGTGTAATCTGCGGAATCATGAGCAACTACTACACAAACGCTCCAACTTTCATGTGGATCCTTAGACAAAGAGAATACTTTGCCTATCTCAAATAATCTTTGTGGATATTCCTCATGAATATTATGAGATAAGCAATTTAATAAAGAAGGAAGAAGTGAAGATCTTAATATCTGGTGCTCTGAACTCTTTGATTCATGTACTGTCAGAATATCCGACTGACGATTACTTGAATTCATTAATTCTTGCTCAACTTTTCTGCTAGAGAGACTAAAGTTTAAGTTCTCTATCAATTCCATACCACTCAAAATCTGTCTTATTTTTTCAAAAACCAAGGTGTTGTAACTCAGGCTGCCTGCTTGTGTAAATGACGGGAGAGTCGGCGTTAAATTATAGATACCATGTCCTATAGCTATCTCTTCCACGAGATCAATGACATTAATTATGTCCGTTCTATAGCGTGGTATACTACACCTAATGCCAGTTCCATCTAATTTCCCTTCTAATCTAGATTTCTTCAAATATCTTATAATCTCGTCGCTAGTCAATCTGAGACCGAGCATTTTGTTGACGAAATAAGTTCTAAGTCCATCCATTTGTCTAATGGCCAGATTTGGACTTGAAATACAGCCCTTACTAGTAATTATATCTACTGTTTCTATCTCAAATTTCAAGTCTGATAAAGTCATCGCTACAATTGCCAACATATCAAAGAGCCTTTGCAAATTCACGCCAGTGGCGACAACAAATAGATGTTTGGAATTACAATCGACAGTTGAATGTTTTCCATTTATAATTGATGAGGATGAAACACCTCCCTCTGTATTATTGAGAAGTACCGGACACAAGTCTGAAGAAAGTATCGATTGATTAGGACTTTTTCTAGCTTCAGTTGCTTCTGATGTACCGTCTGAAAATTTGTGTGAACTATGTGCTGATTGTGAATAAGGTGCGTTATCTCTAATAGTAGTATACCTAAGTGGAAACTGTAATTTGGAAAAATCATGGAAACTAATTGATGCAATTGAGCCCCTTCTACCCAACCCATTGTTTAGGTCATCTTGCATTCCTCTGAGCTGGATAATGGATTCTTCGTCAACAATGCCGTTTTTTGCCACAAGTCCTGCGATAAATGGCCTCATGTTCCGAGCTGAAACTGACCTATCGACCTGGATCGTGTGATCTTTCTTGACAATTAGTGAAACTGACGGTAACCCAACTTCAATTCCTAAAAGGCCCTTTAGACTTCTGGCGATTCCATAATAAGAAGAATGATCTGGCCTGTTAGGACTGTATTCTACTTTAATTTCATTAGCACCAATATGCTCGATATCGAGACCTATATAAGGTAACATGTCAACTATCTGTTTCAATTCATGTTCAGGAAACAACTCTTTAATCCTATAGATCGGGAACGTTACAACTGGCAGACTGGAACACTCCTAAGCCACGATAATCTATTCTCGTACAGTTGCCTTACATCAGTCATGCCGTATCTTATCATTGCTATTCGTTCAAGACCTCCTCCCCAGGCTAAAGTCGTCCCCTTGATACCTATTGATCGGACTACCTCTGGTCTAAATATGCCCATGCCAAATAACTCAATCCATTTTCCTTTGTCTTCTACATAAACCATGGACTGAAGGGATGGTTCAGTGTATGGAAAAAAAGTAGGCCAAAATTTGACTTTTGTTATGCCAAGTTTTGAATAAAATAACTTTTGCAGTCCCATCAAGTCTCTCAAACTTAAGCTTTTTCCCGTTACCACACCTTCAATCTGGTGAAATTCCAATAAATGCTTGAATGTCATTTTTTCGTTCCTGAAAACCCGTCCTACTGAAAAAATTCTCCCTTCGGTGGGGATACTGTCGGAAAGATACCTCAAGGTTATGGGTGTCGTATGAGTTCTTAAAACGTGCTTAACAGCATTGTTCATTTTCCATTTGTATTTCCAACCTCTGTTATGAACTCGGGAAACTTTTCTCACGAGGTCCATGTTTAGCTGTTCGGCAGGGAACCTATTGCTTAAATAAAACGTATCTTGCATCTCTCTTGCTGGATGATCCTGTGGGGTGAAGAGAACGTCAAAATTCCAAAATGATGACTGGATAAAAGGGCCATCTATTTCTGAAAAACCCATAGAAATGAATATTTCTTTTACCTCTCTTATCAAGTCATTCAAAGGGTGGATTCTTCCAAAGTTATGGTTGTGCACATCCGCCGAAACATCCAGAGCACTAAATTTAGTGTGTTTCCAACGACCAGACCGCAATAAGTTTGATGTGAGCTTACTAACCTCAATTTCCGAATTAGAATCAGACATTGTAGAAGCTGCCACACGTCCAGATTCTGTTAAACTAACCTTAATGATTGTCTCTTTACGAGGTATCAAAAGTCCAGGACGTTTCTTCAAGGCTAAATATGCATCTAGTTCACCAGCGTTAAGGTCAGACGTCTTTATTTTTTTTTCTACGGTTAATCTTTGCAATAAATTTTCTTGAGGTGAATTCCCCTTTCTAGACGTGTTCAAAATGATAAATTCGTCTTTTGGTAATATCCATCCATTCTTTATGGCGGTTGCTAGTCCAGCATTAAAATCAGCACGTTCGAGCGGTAACGAGTTGGCCAGATTCTTAATTTCAATGGAATCTTTACCAGTGCGAGAAATATGTTCCACTATGATTCTTTCAGGTAATTTTATTTGTAAATTGTCTTTCTTAACGTTGGATGTAAAATACGTATTAGTTTCATTAGTCATTGTGACCAATTTCTTAAACTTCATCCACTCCATCCCACGCCTGACTTGGTCAATGGACAGTTTTGTTCCTGCTACTACCTCATCTAGGCTTGCAGGCTCAGTCGGTTCTTTGCTCAAAAAAATCATAATTTTCCGTTCTATTGGGTGTAAACCTAGACTTGACATCAGGATATTAAAAGAATCAGGGGAGGTAGACTTTTTAAACGTTTAATCCAAACGACTTCTAGTAAAGATATTAGTATGAAATCAAATTCGCAGATAAAAAAATCAGGCCTTGGGAGTAGATAACTTACAATTGGAACCGAGTGTTACCCCCTGGTCAGTCGATGGGTCTATCAATTACGACAAACTCATTAAGAAATTTGGAACTCACAAAATCACTGACTCGTTACTCAAAAAATTAAAGTCAATTATCGGTGAAATTCATCCATTGCTTCAAGTGGACTTCTTTTTTTCGCATCGAGATTTCGATTGGATCTTAGATAGATACATCCAAGGAGAAAAATTTTATCTATATACTGGTAGAGGCCCTTCCGGTATGAGTCATCTGGGTCACCTAATGCCTTGGTTATTCACGAAGCATTTACAAGATAAATTTGATGCACCGTTGCTATTTCAAATGACAGATGATGAAAAATTCCTGTACGGACAGGATAATTCTATGGAAAAGATTGCGAAGTATACGCAGGAAAATATCCTAGATGTTATAGCAATCGGATTTAGACCTGACAGAACAAAGATCATAATTGATACCAAACACATTCAATATCTTTATTCAATGGCTAATGAAATTGCAAAGAGGATCACTTTCTCGACCGCAAAAGCTGTTTTCGGTTTCAAAAATTCAACTAACATAGGGATGATAGGATTCCCTGCAATTCAGGCCGTTCCGTGTTTTTTGCCCTCATTAATTGAAAAGAAACCAACACCTGTCTTGATACCTGCAGCAATTGATCAAGATCCATACTGGAGGATAACACGAGATATTGCAGAAAAAATGGGTTATTATAAACCAGCACAGATTCACAGCAAATTTCTACCTTCTCTTGAGAGTTCAGGGAAAATGTCATCTTCGAAACCGGAGAGTGCGCTATTAACTACAGACAGCTCCGAAGTCATAGAACATAAGATTTCGTTGGCATTCACTGGTGGGCAACCAACTGTTTCTTTGCAGAGGAAATTAGGAGGAAATCCAGACGCTTGTCCAGTATTCTCTTATTTACGATATTTATTCGATAGTCCAAGAAATTCTACCGAACGGGCAATAAATTGCCGAAGTGGAAATCTTCTATGCGGAGAATGTAAGCATGATCTTTCTAGCAACTCTGTAAGATTCATCTCGGAATTTCAGAAGCAAAGAGAAAAAGCGAAGGATAAGATCTCTGAATTTATATATGAAGGATAGAGTACCGAGACGATTGGATGAACAAACGTCGATGGAATTGGCTACTTTTGAGTGTTTAGATTCATATGAATCAGAAAAGCTTGGGAGCATGCTATCACATAAGAGTGACGAGTTAACTTACATTTTGGGTATAATAAAAACGGTAGATAACGAAATTGTCCTAATGCTGAAGGATAAATCATGTCATTCTATAATTATGAAGGATGTGGACAATAGTACTAGACTAAAAGTCTTCATAAATGACCTTCTATTCAAAAAGAAATTATTGAAATCTGTAGATTTTGACGAAAGTCTAGTACTTGTGAAGTTCATAAATAATTTATCCAATGTCTAGAAACGCTTGAATACTTTGTCGAATCAAATCAATTTTCCATCTTCATCGATTAGTCCCGCACGGATTCTGCTAGAAGAGATCTTAATTGCATCTTGAGATCTGATCGTTGGTATTGTGATTATTTTTAATGGTTGAAGGCCCCTTTTCTTACGGATTATATTTATTTCTGATGCGTTTGATTTTGTCTCATAACTACTCACTATTGCTTCAACTCTATTGGATAAAACTGTAGGCCCATAAATATTGTCAAGCTTGCTAATAGTATATTCGACCTTTCCAAACTTAGAGGAAATAGCTTCTTCTAGGTTTTTTACTCTTTCACAATACTGATAGATGAGTTTTTCATTTGGTTTCCTCTTAAGTGCAAATTCATCACT
>JBIOZE010000144.1:0-12341 GCA_044870745.1 Nitrososphaeraceae archaeon
GCTATTTCATAGGTTTAATAAATTCTAGAGTACTTATGTGAGCTCGCAAATGTCAGAAATAAAATTCGGTCTTACTTTGCCACAGGGCTGGAGACATGACCTAGCAAACAAACCACCTATTCAACAATTCGAGTATTCTAAAAACATGGCCTTGGCCGCTGACAAGCTCCGGTTTGATTCAGTGTACGCATACGATCATTTCATTCCTCATTATAACTATGAAAAACACAAGACATTTTTCGAATGTTTCACCCTAATTTCCGCAATAGCATCAATAACAATGAATGTAAAGATAGGTCAAATAGTGACATGTAATTCTTATCGAAATCCCAGTCTGCTCGCGAAAATGGTTGCAACTTTGGATGCCATTACCAACGGTAGGGCTGAATTAGGCATCGGGGCTGGCTGGTATGAAGAAGAATACATCGCTTATGGCTACGACTTTCCTGCAAACAAGACTAGAATTGAACAACTAGACGAATCAATTTCCATCATAAAGCAAATGTGGAAAAGGAAATACGCCACCTTTTTAGGGAAACACTATTCAGTAAGAAAGGCAGTTTGCAATCCCAAACCCATCCAAAAACCACATCCTGTAATAATGGTTGGAGGATCTGGGGAAAAATATCTGCTCAAGGTTGTGGCTAAACACGCAGACCGCTACAATCTTTATTTTGGAACACCAGAAGAGATGACAAGAAAAATCAATAAAGTAAAGGAATACTGTAACGCTGTGGGCAGAAAATCTAGCGAAATTGAGTATTCTGTAGTTTTGCCCTGTCTAGTTCGCGGAGATCAAAAAACTGTTCAGAAGGAGCTTCAAAAGAGGAAGAAGAATGGGCAAACGACTGAGCAGTTTAGGCAGGCTCTAGCAGGTGGCTATGCCATAGGAACCCCTGACGAGATTGTGGCGGGCATAAGAAAATACATTGAAGCAGGTGTAACTCACTTTGTTCTGCATTTTATGGGGCTAGATGAATCTATCCTTCAACTGTTTAGATCTAAGGTTGCAAATAAGCTGTAGTAATCGAAGGAAGGAGACATGTAACGCGCACTATGGCAGATATTGTCAATCTCCGAAAGTATGGAGCAAGGTTTTGTAGCTCTTGTTACAGGCAGTAGTCGTACCATTCTAGGCTGATTGGTGAGCCACAGCTCGACGACTGATGTCATACTGATTTGTAATAAGTGGTTCAATTCTTCATGAGACGAATTCTCTCCTGCTGAAACATTCCTAATAAGATAATGTTCTAATAGCTAGGTGCAGTTGAAGCGTACTGTGAGTGGTTCAGAGAGCTTCTTTGATGAGGCTGAAGAAACATTCCGTCAGCTCGCGAATTCTCATAGGCTTCAAATAATGTTTTTCTTGCACAAACAAGAAGGAAAAATGTCGTTACTATCTAAAACTTTAAAACTTAGCATGCAGGATGCAAAGCGTAATCTAGATAACCTATTGAGTGAAGGGCTAGTAGAAAGGAACTCGCAAGGGGCATATTCACTGACAACATTTGGAAGCATGATAGTTAAACAGATTCCGTCGATGGATTTTCTGTCCCGAAATAAAGAATACTTCTCTGATCACAATTTCGGAGAGATACCAGACAAATTTATTCATAGAATAGGCGAGCTCAACGACAGTAAATTTGTCAAAGGTTATGTCACAGTTATTGAGAAGATTAAAGGCATGTATGCAGAAGCTGAAGAATATATTTATGGAATGCTACCAGAAGTTTCACTAGAACTTGTAGAGGCTATTGTTTCTAAGATAAAGACTAAAAGAATAAGGTTTAGCTACATCTTACCCGAAAAAGCAATAGTTCCTAAAGTTTGTTATGAATTAGTGAAGGATAGTAACTATATCCAGTTGTCACATCAAGGACTTATCAATGGAAGGATGATAAAAAAAATAAGTGCTGCAGTAATAGTTACAGATAAACAAGGAGCCGTAATGTTTCCTTGGGATGATGGAGAAACAGACATGAGTACTATGTTTGTTACCAATGGCACAATGTCAGCTAACGGCTTATTCCACGAGTGGTGTATAGATTTTTTTAAACATAACTGGGATAATTCGGAATACTATAATAAGCGGAAACTTACAGAAGTATAATCGTTCAAGGCACATTTTTTAGTCTGCTTGGTTTAGGTTACAGCATATAGCGATTAGATTTTGCTATTTCCATCTCAAGATTTACTCCAATATTTTGTTCTAGCTCACGGGACGGTGCTATAAATAATTACTCAAATTAGGTAAGACCATCATAAAAAAGGAAAAGTGGGGATTTGGTATATATCTATCTTCTTTTGGTTCTCGAATAGGCCTCGTTAAAATCTCCTGTTAGGGCGAATGCTATAGCAAAAGAAATTGATATCATTATCGCTCCAACCACAATTTCATGTTGATGTACCTTAAGTTCGAAACCTAGTTTCTCCTTCATACCCCATAGGCTGCTTTTTATGAACATTGGACTTATACTCATAATCCACTATTCTGGAAAGTTGGTAATCTAGTTTAGTAAAGCCAATTGATGACTAGTATTAGACTTATGATACTACTTACATTCTAGGTATAACTTTATCGATAAATAAGTATTAATGGTGTACAAGTTGTACTTATATCCATTCTTTAGATTTCTAGCTAAATATCCACCTTTGAGACTTGTTTTCTTGATTTTCTATTACTATGAAGCCCTGCCACCTATCTGCCATTCGATAAGGAATCTGCATACTTTCCCGAAATATTCAAGTCAACGGTGAAAATTATGCAATTCTAATAGCTCATGTTGAAAAAATATTGGAACACAAGTCAGTTAACTAGTATCTATCTGATTTTTTCCTAACTTCATTCACTATCTCTTCTACGTATGACTTTACGTCATCGGCAGTCATGGAAGAAGGTATGTTCGTTCTTTCATGTACTTCTCCTAAAGTTTTCACCCAGCCCTGAATCTCCCTCTGCATCTCGGCTTGACCTATGCTACCCAGTAACTTTGACTTATTTAACACCGAATCTCTTATGGACCTGCGTATGGCGGCATCTTGTGAAACGGAGATCGCCGATGAGAACAATCCAATCAAAATAAGGTAGGCAGACAGTCCAAAAAAAGAAATGGTCGAGGCCCCAAAGGGTGGAAATGAGGTCGCTACGAGTGTAACTTGGTTAGAGATAAACAAGAACACGAATCCAAACGCCGAAATGATCATGTATCCTTTGAAAATATCATTGTGAATATGTCGCGCAACAATTAGAAAAGCAAATCCAAACAATAGACCCCCGGCAGTTGAATTCAGAGAGGCATAAAGATAATATGAAAACCATTGGGGGTCTGTGGCTGGAGTATAAATCCCGAATTCATCTACGAAAGTGCTAATGTAGTACACTAGAGGGATACAAACCAGTATCCAATGCCTAAGATGCCAATTGTGCATATATTCCCGGAGGAGAAGGACACTGGCACCCCATAGGATAATGAAGGAAAACAAATCCACGTAGTCATAGGCATCTCTAAGTATCGAGATCGGTGTCCCTTCTTCGTACGAAGGAAATAGCACCTCATCTGTAGGATAGACTATTGCAGGTTTTAATGCAAGATGGTAAAGATCCAAGGTAAGTCCCACGGCAGATGTTAGAGCTATAATGAAAAATGATACAGAATATAGTAATACTAGTACAGAATGCTTGTTCGATAAGTACCAAGACATGAACTTGTAGGCAAAATAGGCCATTAAGGAAATGTTTAGAAAATAACTCAGTCCGCTTAAACTGATAAGAATGTAAGTATAATAACTCGATGAAATAATGATTTGAGCAATTAAGACAGAAATCAAGGCTATGAGCAAGTATTGAATTAACGATACTGTTGTATAGAGAATCCTGGTAGAACTTGATTTGGAGTACATGTAACTGAGTTTTGACTTAACATATCGCAAAATGAAAAACTGACTTATTCCAATTATCAAACCAAAAATGGCAAAAAGTGCAATACCAAAATTAGAAACGAGCTGTGGAGCTAAAAAGTCAGATACTTGGTTTATCATCGTGTCGGAAACTAGGACAAATATTAGAATGGTAATAACAATCAACATGTTCTTGTCATTCTTCTCGAAGAACAGACCAGTGGACATCCAATAACGGTAACCAACTTCATACTTTTACACATTTCTGGCGAAGTGGTTAATTCCGTCCTTGTATTGCCTATGCATCATGTCTTACAGCACTAGAACCGTACTCCTGCCGACTGGCCGGAAGTAAATAAATTGGTCTGTCTAATTGGGTTGCTACCACATTGGATCCTTTGTGTAATTATTTGGAAACCGCGGGTTTATGTTTAAATAAGAGAAAAATCTTAGTACGCGGCGCTACACGGTGCAGCATAGATGAAAGCTAATTGGAGTTGTACGATCTGTGGAATGTATTCGAGCAGACGATATTCCGTACAGCGTCACATCAATAGGATGCACGTGGGTTACGGCAAAGCTATTCCATTCGTAGAATACTTGGTGGGCCGTAGGAATGGTTGGTATCCTCCTCGCCCGACACCCAGTTTCACTCGTCCGGAAAAAAGTCTCTCAGATAAGATGGTAGAAGAGGCAGAGAAGGTCTTTGCAAGAAGAGTGGCAGAGGGAAGTCTTCCACCTGTAGGCGATCCTCGTTATAATGACCAGATTAATCTCTTAAAATCTCGCCTTTACAAGCGCAATCCTTAGGAGTCACACATATTTCGAAACCGGTCCATCAAATAATGACTTCATTTAGATTCTATTGTACACTCGCTTAACTATATTATTTCGACGCAGGTAAAAATATTAGAATTACATAGAATAGTCAATGAAGATTGTAATTGGAGCGAAAGACCTATCTTCGTTTCTTGAAGATTCTAGAACGCTTGTGGTGGACACAAGACCATTCACGGCGTATTTAAAAGGACATATCCCTGGAGCAATTAACATAGATTTAATCCAATTTCATTGGTTGGATACCTCCCAGCATGGAATTAAAGAATTTGAAAAACAAAGCAGAATTCTCCTTTCCAATATAGGGGTTAAAGCAACTCATCATGTTATTTTTTATGACGATATCTCAGGAATGTCAGCTGCTCGAGGTGTTTGGCTATTGCTCTATTTTTCTCATAATAGAGTCAGCCTGCTCGATGGGGGGTTTCAGCGATGGCGGGAGAAAGGCTATCCAGTTGAAACAAAAACCAATAGCTTTATTCATTCCAAATTTGCAGGAAGACCGAATCGAAGAGTACTTGCAACTTTTTCAGATATAAAGAAGTCATTACGAATGAAAGATGCTGTCATTGTCGATGCCAGAACAAAGGAGGAATATACCGGTGAACATGTCCGTGCTGCAAGATCTGGACATATTCCTTCTGCAATTAACGTGGATTGGGAGGAAAACATAGAACAAGGATCCTTTAAGAGTCCTAAACAATTACAAACTGTTTATTCCTCAATTCCAAAACGTTCTAAAATCATAACTTACTGCCAAGGCGGATACAGAGCCGCAAATTCGTTTCTTGCACTAAAGATCTTAGGGTACAACGATGTAAGTATGTATTTGGGATCTTGGGGCGAATGGGGAAATAAAACTGACCTACCAATTGAACAGCTGAAAGAATAATGTGCCACTTTTACAATCCTAAATAGTATGCTTTGAACGAGAGTCATCAGAATCATATATCTTCCCAGCTCAATGTCATATTTTAATAACTGAAAGTCGAATTCAGAAATAATTGTTAAAGCTAATAGTTGTACAGGCACAATTCGGTGATTGTCTGTTGCTTCAATCTTCTGAGGGAGATAAATCAATTCTTGTGTTAGTAGATGGTGGGACATCCCAGACGTATGAGAACGATCTGAAACCTACAATCGAGGCCCTACCAAGAAAAGCAATGAAAGTAGATGTAGTCGTTTTAAGTCATATTGACAATGACCACATCTTAGGGCTGTTAGATCTTTTCGAAGATATTGAAAAGAATAGAGATTCTAAAAGCGACGAAACTATCAGAATCGTAAGTTTATGGCACAATTCATTCAGTGATATTATTGACGAATACAGAAATAATAATTCGCTTATTAGATCCTTATCTTTACCTAAACTATTTTCTTCAATTACTAAGAAAAGTAATACGATGCACTTACCTGTCATCAGTGCGTTAAAGGGAGTGGGTGAAGGAAGGGATCTTAGAAAATTAGCTCAGTCACTGCACATACCCATCAATCCACAATTCGGAGGTGACTTGATCGTCTCAAGCGATACGAAAAAACCAGTCAAAGTAGGTAACATGAAGATCACTATTTTGGGACCCACACAAAAGAATCTAGTTAAATTAAGAAAAATTTGGGATGATTGGTTGAAAAAACATCCAAGTCTACTAACTAAGATTAGTGATTTGCAAGCATTAAAGTTACTAGATCATAGTATCGCTAATCTCAGTAGTATCATGTTTTTAGTGGAATCTCAAGAAAAAAAAATATTATTCACGGGAGACGGTCTAGGAGACGATGTAATAGATATACTTTCAGAAAGAGGATTATTAGATTCGGAAGGTCATTATCACGTAGATGTCATGAAAGTTCCACACCACGGCAGTGAAAGAAATGCTTCTCCAGAGTTTTTCAATACTGTTACTGCTGATACGTACGTAATCTCCGCAAATGGCAGAGATGATAATCCATCACTATCAACATTAAAATGGATTATTGAAAGCAAGAGAAAAAAGAATAAGATAATTAGGATCTTTCTAACTAATAGAACAGGCAATACAGAGAAAATACTCCAGAAATATGATCTAAAAAAATTTCAATATAGCTGTACTTTTTTGAAGGTAGGATCACATTCGCTTGAAATTTCTCTTGACTGACTTGGCATCGGATAATTACCCCTGTTTTGATATGTATTAAGTTCAGAAAGACCTAAAAGGATCGAGTCATCTTTTCTCAAATGTGAAAGTACAAAAATTTTTGTCTGAAATGAGGGAAAAACCTGGTTACAAAACTATTGCAGTTCAACCACTCTGTTTTATTATTCCAGAATATGTGAACAAGAAAATTGTTGAAAAGGGTACACCGGCACAGAAAGAACGTGCATGGAAAAACGTGATCATGACTGAACAGCTTAGGGGTAGAAGACAGGTTACAGGTCTGTTAACTTCAATGCTGTCGGTATCAGAGAAACTTCAGAGAACAATCTATGATGCAAAGAATGGAGAAATTCTGCCCGGTAGCATGGTGCGGGCTGAAGGGGCAAAAGTAAAGGGAGGTACGCCAGTCACAGAGGCTTATGATTACTCGGGAGATACATACAAGTATTTCAAAGAAGTACATGAGCGTAACTCCATTAATGCAAGAGGCATGAAACTTGACTCTACAGTACATTATGGAGACGACTACAACAATGCCTTTTGGAATGGTGAGCAAATGGTTTATGGTGATGGAGATGGTGAAATATTTCAGAGGTTTACAAAGTGTATAGACGTTATAGGTCATGAATTGACTCACGGCGTTACCCAGTATGAAGCTGCTTTGGAGTATGAAGGTCAGGCAGGCGCATTGAATGAGAGCTTCTCTGATGTTTTTGGCTCGTTGGTTAAACAATATGTATTAAAACAGACAGCGGATAAGGCTGATTGGCTCATCGGCGCCGGTCTATTTTCTAAGAAAGTAAAAGGTGTGGCACTAAGATCCATGAAGGAACCAGGAACGGCATATGATGATCCTACAATTGGAAAGGATCCACAACCAGGGCATATGAAAAATTACGTTAATACAACCAGCGACAATGGTGGAGTTCATATAAATTCGGGAATTCCAAATCGAGCTTTCTATTTTGCAGCGACAGAACTTGGGGGTTATGCCTGGGAAAGAGCTGGGAAAATATGGTATGTCACGCTAAGGGATAGGCTAATGGAGAATTCTAATTTTCGAGATGCTGCCAATTTTACGCTAGATGTAGCAACCAGTCTTTACGGAAAAGCGAGCAAAGAACAAAAGGCTGTTGCTACCGCATGGGATAGGGTAGGTATCAAGACAAAAGGCAAGAAATAATAGATTAGTTTTACTACCAATGAGCAGTGAAAATCAAACTAGAACGAAGTGGGGGCATTGCTGGAATGTCATTTTCAAATGAACTGGATTCTAACAGCCTTCCACCTTCTATGAAAAATGTAATTAAACAGCTCTTGGACAAAAAACAGTCAAGTTCTCTTCGAGCTGCTAAACCCGACGGTGCAGCAGACTGCTTTATATATAAAATTATTATTCAGGAGGGAAAAAAAAGTCGTGTTATAGAATTCAATGAGTTGAATATGCATAGCGAACTAAAAAAATTAGTTCGGTACTTGCAAAAAACACCGAATGAAATTCAATAGTTTTTGAATCCTTTGCCGTCATCATCATTGAGTCTAAAGAGTGCAAAGAAGTATACACTTAATGATGTTACTATTTCAACAAGAGTACGGACTGTGGCAGATACTCTTGCTCAAATTGGGCCTGTTTGTAAGCTAATTGGAGTAACAAGAATCTCAGACATAACAGACATGGACCGTTTGCAAATACCCAATTATAGTGCAGTGTTGCCAGGGACCGAAGACACGATATGGGTTTACGGTGGAAAGGGAGCCACGAAACTGCAGGCCAAAGCCAGCGCCTTGATGGAGTCCATAGAACGCTTTTGCTCGTTATCTTCCAATTACTCTAAGGATCTCATTCAAGGGTCCTACGCTCTTTTATCTAGCAAGTACAATAAAGTGTTGCATCCTGATGAAGTTCTAGAGCCTGTTGAACGATCCTTTGATGACGAGAAATCGATTGTTGACTTCGTTCCTGGATTTGATCTACTAAATAATGAAGATGTATTGGTCCCAGCCCAGCTCGCTTTCTCTAAATATTTCGGAAGATCTCCGTCAGTCAATCCTTTTCTATACTCTCATACGAATGGTCTTGCATCGGGTAACGTAATGGAAGAAGCTATATGTCATGCACTTTGTGAGCTTATCGAAAGAGATGCTGCCAGCATATCCAGTCTGTGTTCCTCCCACATACCATATAGCATAATAAGGAATATAGTAGATTCATTGCGAAATTTAGATGTTAAATTGTCGTCAGTCCCAAATCTTCTATCAGAACAATTTGTAGATGATGCAAGTATTTTCCCAGATGTCGACATATCCCAAATTGCGCAAGAAACTGACTCGATCAAATTGCTTGTCAATCAATTTGCGAATTGTGGCATACCTCTGATGATAAAAGATATTACGCAGAAGAATATTGGTATTCCGACGTTTGTTGTGAGTAGTACAGAATGGATATCTAGTGATTATGGATTGTTTGCCAAAGGGTACGGCACTCATCCAGACTCGAGAGTTGCTCTCATACGCGCAATAACTGAGCTATCTCAAACCCGTGCGGCTAATATTCAAGGAGCAAGGGACGATTTCAGAAAAGTAAGTTATAGGGAAAACGATGAGATATACAAAAGAAAATGGGAATTTATACCGACATACTCACATCTTAAGAGCAACAAAAAAAATAGTAACACTATATCATTCTCTGACGTCAGATCGTACGTTAGGAATGACATACTAGATGAAATAGAACTTATTTTGAATCTACTTAGAAAGGGTGGATTAAGAAGTGTAATTATTGTTGATTTAACTATTCCTAACGTTGGTATACCAGTTGTAAGAGCGATAGTCCCGGGACTCGAAACTTTTGAAGTTGCAAGGTTGTTTACTAATACGGAATTACTCATCGGCAGAAGAGCAAAACAATATTTTCGCAAAGTGTATATCTAAACGAGATTCCAAAAATAGCAAATTAAGAGCCCAGATAAATCACAACTAATATAGTCAATTATGACCTAATTCTGTTACATCTCCGGGGGTCCTTGATACACGGGTCTTGTCAACGCGTACTACGGATATTTCGCCCCTTATTAAGCCCTTAATTACGGCCGATAATTTGCGCATGATCACTACTCTAATATCAAATTAATAAGATTTTCGGAGACATTATAACCAGATCATTATTCGTGTTTGACCTAAAGAAAAAAACAGTTGACATAATTACGATTTATACCAGAACAGGTTAATTTCTGCGTTTACTAATCAGTAAGTCTAACCGAAATGAATATAGCCCCCCATAGCAGGAATCGTCAAAATTGATAGTGTTTGGAAATAATGACTAGATATTATAGGGGAAGTGAACTTACGTTAGTAGGAACTATATTGAAGACATCTCATAATTCAGAGTTATGCCCCCTTCAAGGGTTACTATTACAATGCCAGCGCTGACCCCCACAGAAATTTGGAAGCTCTTCAATTCGTAGTCACCAATCTTTTCTATCTTTACCAAGGCTTTTTTCACAATACTAATTATCTCTTCCAATTTTTCCTGAAAATCCTTTCTGTTTAATTGAGCAATCTGTTTGCTCTGGACGTCAACGATACGGATTTGATCCTTTGACTTAACTGTTCGGGAAATGCGAGACTTGGCCATGAAGGTTACTCCTGATAAGTTCCTAATTTACTTTTTTTAAAAATTCATTATTATAATTGTTGGCAGTTTTACTCGCCTCTAGAATTCCTGAATTGTAATTTCGTCAGTTGAACTTTGTACATATATAAATTAGACCCACCTAACTGTATGTAACCTGGAATGCAAGTTACTTCGAACCTACTCTTCGATAAAAACGCGAGACCCTGTGGAATCGCATATAAGGATTGGACCATCTTGTGGTGGAAGTGGCTGCTTGGTATTCCAAGATCAATTAATCCTGCAACGGATCAGACCGGCGAAAATGCAAGTCTAAACCAACCCACTAACAATGTTTTTTTCTTATGCCAGACTATAGAGGGGCGCCAAGAAATACCAAATAGAAATATTTGTGTCCCTATCGGAACAATGCTATTAATGCCCGTCATAAACTGGCTCTCGATTTGGGGCGAAGATGGAGAAACAGACAAAGAATTATCACTTGTAGCAAAAAAGAAAATGGACGTTGTTTCAAACTTGCAGTTTTCAATGAACGATAGTCTATTGCCTATTAAGCTTGAAATGTGTAGGATAACATCAAATTTCTTCTGTGCCTATTTCCATCCAGATAATGTATTCGGCATAGGTAGTCCTTACTTTCGCCGGGCATTATCAGACGGGTATTGGATATTTCTCAAACCGTTGAAGTCTGATTGCACTATAACAACATTTGGATCTTGTTCAAAAGGTATTACCAAGATAGGTATAAACTATAAAGTAAAAATGATTAACTAAGGGCGAGGATAACCTAGTAGCAATAATATCTGTAAGATTGACGTGCAAGTTGCACACCTTGTGAAATAAATTCGGTTAACATTGCAAACAGTCTCTTAACAGTAGCAGATTGAACGGGGAAATACTTAGAATTTATTCCGGCACTTGGTATTACCGTACAAGAAATTTTATTGCTTCTACCATTTCGACAGCAGGCTGTTTTTTTGCATTATTAGAATGCAAAAATTGGGCTTATTAATTTCAAGTTATTCCCAGTTATGAAATTATTGTAAGGAACAGGAGTAACATTTGTTAGTCGAAGGGCTATCCTATCTTCTAATTTTACAATTTCCGCAAGAGGCCCTCTAAGATATTTTCATAACCAGAGACCTTAAGTCAGTAATTTAGACACCTCTTATCTCCACTAAAGCTTCCCGAGAGGTAAGCACAGGGTCAAACGAATTTAAAGAAAAATGAAGAAACTTATAAGCAAGATGTTGGTAACACCACGTAATATGCCAAGTCCGCCTCCGCAATATGAGAGGAAATGCTTGAAACCTGAAGAGACGTTTAGAGGTTGCTCATACTCCGTCTGGATTCAGAGATGGGCCCGATGGATAACATCTGGTTTTCCATCTTATAATCCTCCCGATGATATGCTGTTTCTTAGGGGTGCGATAGAAGGCGATTACGGTCAAAATAATTCGATTCAAAATATTTACGAATATGATTATAAAACTAGAATGGGTACTACTAATAATCCTGTACTCGATAAAGATTTTCAAAGGTCTGTCGAGACGAGGCCCATTTACAATCGTGTAGGTTTGAAGGACGGTACAAAGTTGGGTGAAATAATCCCTTTGCAAACAGCTATTTTCTGCCCTGTATTGACTGCTCTCTACTGGCAAACGAATCAGTATGAAGGTAGAATTTTGGATACTGATGAGGACTTAAGGTACGCTACCAAAAAAGATACAGACGAATCGAAAGAAATTTGGGCACTTATCCGAAAACTTGAGAAGAAGGAACGTTTGACGCCCGAGGATAAAAAACCACCGCTTACTATAAACCACGTAAGGAGCGGCGGA
>JBIOZE010000145.1:0-9854 GCA_044870745.1 Nitrososphaeraceae archaeon
ATTAACGATTGTGACTGGAGTTCAGACGTGTGCTCTTCCGATCTCTTGTATCAAATTTAACGCTTTATCGATTCGAATCAGATATTTTCACACTTAATATTTCTGATAAAAATCCGTATTTGCAACAGGATCAAATGGTACCTGGAACCTACAGGGCTGCTATTGAAGGATACTTCGTCATGATAAAGGGGTTGGATGCCGGTAACTATCAACTGCATCTTGGTGGTAGAGGGAGGGGAGATGCTAGAAAAGCCTATCAGACTGATGCCATATATGAGATTACTGTGTCCGATAAGCACTTACGTAGGAACTTCGTTATCGACGTGTCAAGTGGCGGTGCCCCTGAAGTACCTTTGCCTCCACCATACACTGGCATAGAATATTCTTTTAGTGCTTACCCACCAAGGGATCTTGATTCAATCATCTGAACTTTGCAAAAAGGAGATCTCTGATAAGACTGGCGCCTAAAAGAGATATTGTCATAGCAATTCATTAGTTAACCAAAATGTTCAGATTGCAAGCTGACTCGATCTAAGTTTTAGGGCGGATCATATTGTGCTTTATGAAAGTCTAGTAGATACTAAAATGCACTTGAGACAGAGAAACGTTATATGTGATATTGCTCTTTTGTTCGATCTGAATTGATCGGAACACTTCAAGAAGGGATATACTTGAAAAATAAACCCCCAATAGGTAATTCGATGTTAACAATCTTCTTTAGGATATCTGAAGGTTTGACTGCATCTGAAGCTGGTAGAGCAATCAATCAATTATGGAACATGTATTTGCACCTTAAGCAAGGAGTGATAAAGAATCTGGAGGTTAATAAGAATCTCCTTGTAGACGGTAATCTTTCTGTTCTTGTTGCTTACGGACAAAGCATCTTCAAAATCTCTGGCATAAGGAAAGCAGCTCCAATGGATCTTCTAGAAAATTCATTCTTTGAATCGCCTAGACGATGGGCGAATGGTTCTATCAGCGAACATTCTCAATTGAGCTTTAGCAATGAATTATCTGAAAATCACGCTGCGTCAGATCACTTCATTATCCAGCTAATCGCAGATGCTGAATTTTTTTCAACCAGAGCACTGGTACAGACTTTGAAAGAACTCAAGAACATCAATTCACAATTTGGGAGGCAAATCCTTCAGATCAGCAAATGGTATACAGGTTTTCACAGTGTAGATAAACGGAACTGGTTGGGATTTCATGATGGTGTCTCGAACTTGAAAAGTAGTGAACGGATTCGTGCAGTTGCAATTTCTGATTCCAAGAGTTTAAAAAGAGATGACACGTGGGTTCTTGGAGGTACTTATCTTGCTTTTCTTAGAATATCGGTGGATCTTGACTCATGGGATAAAACGAGTCTGGATGACCAAGAATTAATTATCGGCAGGGATAAGTTGACTGGTTGCCCGATAATTGGAGTAGATCGAAATGGAAAACCAATCAAGGATCCGCGATGTCCAGTTAGAGGTACTTTTGAGATTATCCAGGATGGTAACGAATACTTTAGAGAGCATCCGTCATATGGAATGCAAAGAAATCTTCCAGATGCTGTTAAGGATTACATTTTGAAGAACAGTCATATAGGAAGATCTTTGGACGCCTATCCATCTCAATTAAGGAAGCCAGAATCTGGACGAATATTCCGTCAAGGTTTCCAATTTTTAGAATCAAAAAATGGTTCTCCTGACTTCACTGTTGGATTAAATTTTGTCAGCTTTCAAAACAATCCTAAAAATTTATTCAATGTTATTAATCACAAACCTGATGGAATGTCCGCAAATCAAAAATTAATACGTCCCTTCGAGAGCTTCTTGTTAGTTCATTCCGCTGGAATGTTTGTTGTACCGCCAGTAGCCAGCCACGAAAAGTTCCCAGGATCCAGCTTGTTTTTTTGATCCGATACAATTTTGGATACTAGTTGAAGCCCTCTCGTGATAATCTACTGAAAAGGTTTACTAAAATATCAGAACTGATGTCCGAGGGATAATAACCCAATTAGTGACACTCACGACAGTTGTATGTCTTTTGCTGCCATCATGATGATGTATTCAAAATATATTCATGACTATCCGCGACCTTTTTGAAATGAGGCCGATAATATATGCAATAAATTCATTTATTAAGGATCGATTGTTTCTTGACCACTGCTGTGTTTTTCTCGAAGAAGCCTCTTTACTTCTGTTATATACAGATTCAATTCGCTAGATGGAATATCCTGCCTATTTTCTACAGGAAACAAATTCTTTTCGAGAACGTTGTTTACGATAGGTTGAAGTTGTTTTTCAAAGGCAGATCGGGCAATGCTCCTGAAAATTTTATCCTCGCGCAGTTTCTTTGAAATCAATTCTTTGTAAGCATTGACATTTGAAAGGTACTTGGCTGTAGAGGTAATTCCTAAAAATATCAAATAAACAGACAAACCGGTTATTGAAGCAGACAGTAGTCCGAATGGTGGAAATAATTTATTTTGTAATGGGGGCTGCTGATTTGCTGTAAAGAACAGAAGCATTCCGAAGGATGTAAGCCACATAAACTTTCTTATTTCGTTATTCCTGAGTTTTGCAGCAAAAAACCACATTGGTAAGAAAAATAAAACTCCCGTTAATGGGCCAGTACCAGTAAAAAAAATCGTATAGAGCGTTCCGTAAGATAGCGGGTCCAACATTATTACTGATATCGCCATACTCATTGCAGGAGGGATATATTTAAAAAGCACATAAAAAACTGGAAGAGAAAATAAAACAAAATACAATATGGAATTCATTTTTACATAGTCACGTAATACAAAAAAGCTAATCACCGAAACCGATATAATGCACAATATGTAGCTGAAGCTAAACCAGGCTTGAAAGATATTCGGAGCTATACCTCTCATTGTGATTGCGTATCCTATCCCGCCACTTTTTATTTTAAGAGTTAAGTCATTTGGATTTACAGAAAAATATGATATTGAAAAGAGGATTAGCACGAATAATGCACTAGTAGTGATTAAGTATCCTAATATTCTGAATTCTCTGTCTTGCCGATACCATTTCAAGAATTTTATGATTGTCAATCCACAAAATGTTAGTCCAAACAAGTACGATATGTATGTAATCGTGACTGCCAATGCATAGTAATATTCATTTTGAACGATTATCATGTAATTGAGAACTGCTAATAATATGAAAATTGATAAGTAGACCATAAAGCTAGTCTTGCTGGAGACTAGTATCAATTTGTCGAAAATTCTTGAATTTTCCGAAAGTATTTTTTTTATCAGATATAGTATCGTAATGACAAGACTGACAACTCCAACTGACAATACGGCAAAAAACGTAGTTAGGTAGCTCTTTTCTATGGGTACGTATGAGATTTTGTTTATTTTAATAAATGAACTATCCACAAAAACTAGGATGGTCAAGGACACGAAGCTAATTAATGTCAGGATATAGAAAAAGGACTTGTTGTTAAAGGAGTTCTTGAGCAACTATTACTAATATTTCAGTGTATAACTAACTAATAAATTTCTGAGGTGCATAGTCGGAACCGATGAATTTGATAGAATATTTATATATTTACACATCATCTTAAGAAATAATGAAAATTTTCATATCACTCTTGCTCCTTCTACCATTAATTTCTTCATTCATCAACCAAGCATTTTCTTCAGTTAATGATTTGGTATATCCAGCTGACTCTAAGATAGAAGGCTTAACTTATAAACAATGGGCAACAAAATTTTGGCAATGGTGGGCGACACTGCCTAACGCTCAGAATAAAACCGAGCCCAGTGGGGAGACTGATGCCATGCATGACACCTGTTTTCTGAATAATGAGTCACCTGTTATTTTTTTGGCGAATCCAATAATTGGATCTTACGTTTTTGGTAATATTCCACACACATACGAGTGCACTATACCCCACGGCAAGCCAATTCTTGTTATCGGAATAGACGAAATGTGTAACTATAATGGTCCTATAGAGAATACTGGTCAGGTATACAAAACTGATAGTCAGCTCAAGGAGTGCGTACATGCCCGAAATCCATATGCCAGCGTTACTTTTACAATTGACAATGAAACCATCAAAGTACCGAGTGAGGTTAATGAACAAGGCCATAGCGAATTTAGCCTGACAACAGATTTCTTCAATGTCACAATTCCTAAGGGATCGATGATCGAAGATTGGGGAGTAGGGACTAATCGTGCTCTGCTTGAGTCAAAGCTTGTAATCCTAAAACCATTACCTGTGGGCGACCACACAATTGGAATAAAGACGGTACAAGTAACTCCAAATCAAGAGGATAGTCTAAATTTAGATATGAAATATATAATGCACGTAAAGTAATCCCGTTTCCCACCTTCGATGCCTTCTCGAATTGTGAACCCCGGTTATGAAAAAATAAGCAGATCTATCCCGCGAATAATTTACTCATTGTTATACTTTGACACCATTTCGAAATTCCTACAACTATTTTCAATTGCTTAATGTAATTAACTTCTTAGTTGGGCATTACCGATCTTGCTTCCACTGATCTTCTAATGTTAAAATTAATTCCTCACTTAGGAATTTTCAATGGTTAGTTTCCCAATCTATCTTATTTACTATTCAAAATAATGTATAATCAAAAAACTCTAACAGAACAGATATTGTCCGATATGGAAGAATTTGTAAAGTGTTAACTTATAATGCCCCCCAGAATAATCAAATTCTTAGATCCATCAAGATACCTAATGAAGAGTAATATTTTTATTTTTTAGCCAGATAGTAAGTTCATGTCGAATATAGACTCCAATGCTGAATTTGGGTACGATTGGCCGTTCATATTACATGTTAAGCATCCTTATCTCTATTTACCTATCTTGGAACATCAAAAAAAAATGCAAGTAAGGAAATAAAAGGTATATCAAAGCTCTATAAAAAATACGACCTATCCTCAGGATCGAAAATACTAGATTTCTGCTGCGGTATTGGTAGACATTCAATACCGCTGGCTGCTGATGGATTTGTATTGACAGGGTATGATCCATCCCCATTTTATCTGAAAATAGCCAAAAAAACTGCCTGTGAGCAAATACCCGATCCTAAAAAGAGACCAATATTTATTAAAGGTGATCCATATGGACCGTCCAAAATACTTTTTAAAAACAATCAAAGGAATTTTGACTCCATAATAATAATGGATAATTCATTTGGATATAGGGGAGAATCGAAAGATATCAAAATGTTTAAGGAGCTTCTCAAGGTAGCCAAGAAAGGATGTATTCTACTCATAGAAACAGAGAATAGAGACTGGAGACTTGCAAACTTTGAACGTGTTACTTTTTTTAGTTCGAAAAAAATCGAGATACATACCGTCTGGAAGTTTAATTTTGAAGAATCAGTTTCGGACGGAACGTGGATGTTTTATGAGAAGGACCGTAAGGATGAAAGTACATTGCGCTTACGTCTTAGATTGCAAATGCTTATGCGGCTATATTCTTTACATGAATTGAAACAAATAGTTGAGAAATCAGGATGGAGATATATCGAAAGTTATGACGATATAGTTACATTGGAGCCTTTCTCAAACGGCAGCATTTCTACCTTCACCGTATGCATCTCAGAGTAACATTATGAATCGAAATATAAGTCATTCAGAAGACTCGAAAAGACCTAGGGGCAAGCTCCGTTGCTGGGTTATACTTCGAGAATATTTTTGATATTGTATTAACGATAGTAGCACAGATACCTTTAGTTCGGAGGTCTTGACTTTAACAAGAGGAATTCTGATTCATCCGCGAAATAGCCGTTCTCTCGAGACTAATATGGAATAGCCTTAGTAGGTCTATTGAACAAATCGACATACTTAATAACAATAAGTAAATATTTCCCTTATTGGGAAATATACCTTATAATAACAAATCAAAGGGACTAGGTTGGTTACCTGATTATCCAAGTTTCAAAGATTATACGCCCCAAACAACTAGTGTCGCTCCAATGTTCAAAAAGGTCGACCTTGACAAAACACTCAAAAGTACCGTGCT
Organism: Nitrososphaeraceae archaeon; assembly: GCA_044870745.1. Lineage (GTDB taxonomy): Archaea > Thermoproteota > Nitrososphaeria > Nitrososphaerales > Nitrososphaeraceae > TA-21. The sequence goes on from JBIOZE010000145.1 coordinate 6,018, forward strand.
TAAGGAATCTCTTCCTGCAAAAAAAGACCTCAGGAAATGGTGCTCTCCTATAGAGGACCAACAATCACTAGGATCGTGCACGGCAAACGCAGGAGTTGGGATGATAGAGTATTTTGAAAAACGGGCTGATGGGAAATATATAGATGCGTCAAGATTATTTCTTTATAAGGTAACACGGAATCTACTTAACTTCAAGGGTGATACCGGTGCATTCCTCAGAAGTGCGATGGGCGCTATTACTATCTTTGGAGTTCCACCAGAAGAGTATTGGCCATACGAAATAGAAAAATTTGAAAAAGAACCTCCAGCTTTTTGCTATTCTTTTGCAAAGAATTTTCAAGCGATCAGTTATGTTCGTTTGGATCCCTCAGGCACCCCAAAAGATGTCCTAATGAAATCCATAAAGAATGATATTGCGAAAGGTTTCCCCTGTATGTTCGGTTTCACAGTATACAATTCTATTCAACAAGCAGGGACAACAGGCAAAATCCCGTATCCGTGTGACGGTGAAAAAGTTGAAGGAGGACACGCCATCATGGCTGTCGGATACGATGATAAAATGACTATAAAAAATGAAAACTGCGATAAGGAAACAAGAGGGGCACTTCTAATACGAAATTCCTGGGGGGTTGAATGGGGAGAAGGTGGCTATGGTTGGTTGCCTTACGACTTTGTCCTAAATGGGCTTGCAGAAGATTGGTGGACTCTCATTAAGCAAAGCTGGGTTGACACTGGACAATTTGGCGAGTAAAGGCAACCATTTTTTGTTAGGAATGTCAATCCATCTTTCAATACACTAATGGGTATTCCTTGACCAACGTATTCATCAATTCCTATTGTTTGATTGGGAGCACAGGAATGATCTAAAGTGAGACTTCTTTCAGGTTTCAAATTTACCTTCATTGTCTTGATATTGCTACCCTCAGCTGTCGTTATTACACACTTTCTCGTAACAGCTATAGTAATAGACTACTTCAGAAGCATTTCTACACCTGCAACAGTACAGCAGAATTTCCAACATGCAAAACTAGCAGTTGACATATTCTCATTTTTCGAAATCATTGTATTTATTGTTATGATTGTAGTTTATCCACCTTATCCAGCACCATATTCAGCAGAAAAATATTTCAAAGAAAGAGGATACCAAGCAGCGGTAACAGAATTCAATCTTGTAAAAAAAATTCTCTACGTTTCAGTTCCACTGCTAATATTCTTTACAGTAATAAATCTTCTACAGCCATTCTTGGAAAACTTTTTCCCAGCCAAACAGTTCATTACACCAGTTACAGAAAGCATTGTATTTTATTCTGCAAGAGGTTTCCTATTTCTTGCGGTGCTGGCCGGTATATTAAAAATGGTGTTTGCGCTTGCTCGAAAACGATTCTGGTTATACTACGCCAAGGGATGTATGACACTAATTAAGAAGAGTAATGATGAGGTAGAAAAAATGGGCTATCTGATTATGGGGCTCAATTCTTATAATTCCTATCTTCGTAGATATATGAACCTACAAATAAAAGATATCAAAAAAATTTATTCGAAGCTAGCTACCCTCCCTGACCAAGAAAAAGATGCTAGCATTGCAAAAATCATAGAATCTTTTGATTCAGGCGACACATTGGAACCACTGAGATATATGACACAATTTAAGGATCCCGAATCTGAAGTATTCCTTGTAGCTGAACCAGTTTTTGATAAAATAAAAACGTATGTAACTTACGCAATAGGAGTAATCCCAGTTGTGCTTACAATCATAGAACGAATATTCGCATTCAGGTTCTGAAAAGGGATTTTCAACTATGGATATTAGTTCAGAAAAAATTTATTCAGAACAATGAAATTCAATAACGTGAATAACGGACCATGGAACGCTGCAAACTCGACAGGTACTTTAAAGAAAGAAAAATAATTAAACTCCCGCTGAAATAATTAATGCCATGGTAGATGGAACAAAAACTATTGTGCTGATACTGGTTATTACCATGTCCTCCGTATTACTATTATTGTGTCAGACGCCAAATGTATTGGCTCAGCAGCCACTAATTAATAATCAAAGTATGAATGCCACCTCCTCAATCCAAGGTAATGCCACAGTAGCAAATACCACAATAGATCAGGCTTTTGACACTCTGAGAGATACTTTTGGTTCCCTATTCAAAAAATAGGCCTCGATCATTGCAGCTCGTGTGAAAATACATAGCAGAACACTAAAGATGCAGATAATACCTCATTATGACAAGACTTATTAGAATAAATCTTAGTCATAGATACAAACGAATTGCCAAAGTCGATAGCTTTTCATTCCTATAAGGGTGGAACCGGAAAGACAACCCTTGCAGTGAACCTGGCTGCGCTCCTTGCAAAAAGAGGATCACGGGTTTTCATTCTTGATCTGGATGTATATGCCCCAAGCCTTCAGTCGTACTTTGGCGAAGAAGTCCATAAACGAATTGAAAAATACTTTAATGATTACGTCGGGGGAGGTTGCGAAGTTGATGATCTTATTATGGATATAACTCCAACCATCAAAAGCTTCAGCAAGGACGCACCTATTTCAGGAAATCTTTTTGCATGCTTTTCAAGTCCAAAAAGAGAAGATATCCTAAAAATTGAAGGTGTCAGAGAAGACAAGAACAAGCTGAACATGTTAAAGCGCTTCATTGTTATGAAAGAAAAGCTCTTTACTGAACACGATGCTGATTATATAATTCTTGATTCAAGTCCAGGCATACGATTCTGGGCCATTAATGCCTTAGCAGTGGCCGACAATGTTCTTTTGACTCTAAAAATGGGCGACTTGGACGTTCAGGGAACAAAGATGATTGCAAAAGAAATCTTGGAAGCATTTCAAGAGCATGGAACAAAACCGTTTCTACTCTTAAACAGGATTTCTGGGTATTGCATGCCTCCGGTTGGCAAGTTGACAGATTCAGAATTAATTACGCCAAATGCTGTGGGCAACGGACATAATCACATGCCCTCTCAGGTGGCAGCTGACGACATCATTAGTATGCTGACTAGGGAAACAAATCTGAGCGTTATTACAGCAATCCCATGTTATTGCGATATCCAATTCAGTCAAAGAGAATTCCTTACTGCACTTGAATATCCACAACATCCTTTCTCTTCCCAGATTATCGGGTTAATAGAAAAGATAGATAAAGAAGGTTAATTGCTATTTGACACTATGCGAATATGCGTAATTAAGTCAAGTTCTGAGCTTTATGTCGACCATATAGTTTGAAGTAGAGTGAACTATAAACTCAAACAAATATACATAATAAGCAGGGATTTCGTTTCATAATTTCAAGCACAACCAATGCGCATACCAGGAATTTCAGAGCTTACAGAAGGCGACGAGAGCCTATTACCTACATTATTCCTACTTGAAGGACCACTTGGCGCAGGAAAAAGAGAATATTGTACGCAGTTCATAGAATTTGGATTAAGCGATAACGCATTATGTATATTTATAAGTGCAAGATTGACAGAGAATCAGCTTAAAGAATTATTTTATAAAATAGATGGTAAAGTGCTTGAGAGTCAATTTAAATTCATTAATCCACTATTAGATAATGCCGATTATGACGGAACATCATTGAATGTGGTTTACAATGAAGTATTGTCTTACTTGAAACTTGACAAGAAAGTAAAAAGAGCAAATCCTCGTAAAAAAATGATGGTCTCCCCTGCGAACATTGAAAAACAGGTATACCTGGTCGTAGATTCAGTCAACCAGCTGTGTGATATTTTTGACGTAGATATCGTAAGAAAATTTCTTGCTAGACTTACCCTATTACTGAAGAGGATTGGAGCAATTGCAATATTTACTATAGA
>JBIOZE010000146.1:0-5419 GCA_044870745.1 Nitrososphaeraceae archaeon
CTAGCGGGAGTGTTAATGCTCCTGCTACCAAGATCACAGCTACAGTCATTGCGATAAGGTATTTTGTGTTTGAATTCAACGTTAATCTTCTTCTAGTGGATAGTTTTATTTAAACCTCCCCGAAAAAAGTGATAGAACCCTATTTACCATTTTGTAAATAAGGTTGGCTAGACATTCGACTAAAGTACATAACGCGAGCTTGATGGTACTGACAAACTAGATGGCGCATCTTGGAAATTTGAAATACGTTGGATATTGTCTGGACATGATCTATGTCATAGATTAAACATGACAAATCTTTTCGCACTTGAATTATAATCGAAAATAGTAGCCACCAAGCAAGCTGAATGCGAGTAGAATGGACAGGGACACGGTTAATTGAAAGGTTGTAGCCAATATGATTAGAGACAACACTAGAAGTCTAGCTATTGGGTAGGAAGAGAACTACTAAGAAACTCATTGGGCGATTTTCTGCCTTCCGTAAATTTCAGAATTCTCGAGCATATACCCATGTGACAACCAGTTCTAACATTTAAGAACACCTCTGCTGAATTGAAATTTGACAGGGGAGTAGGGTAATTTGAAGTGAATGGAGTAGTTTATTATCGCGTTTGAATTGGACGAATTGAATGATGAGTATATTCACGATTCTGGAAATTGTAACGACTAAGCAAAACTAGTCCCAATGATGCACTGGTTTTTGACATTCAATTAGGCCTACTCTAGTCAAGATAACACTACTCTCAGACATCTCAAAATAACGCTTGTCTAAGGCATAATCTTTGATAATTTCCCATATGATAGTATCAGTCAACGATTCACTAACTCCATTTCTACACAAAAATTTGTCAAGTGTCCTAACAAAATTAAAGTCCTTAAGATAAAATCTAGTTGGAAGACCATTGCCTACAGCATTTTTATAGTTATTCCAAAGCTCTTTCATGAAATTCCAAATTATCATTTTCTTGTCTCTATTTGTGATAGTAATTAATGACATATCTTCGTCATAATTTTATTACACATTATTCTTTTTAGCACTTTAATCCCACTCAATTGTCTTAGCTCACCGACCGACATGAAAAGACAAGTAGATGTGCTAACGAAGCGAAATGGACTGAATTTCCTACTTCATGATTTGAAGCAATAATTTAGTCTAAAGGGCTTTGGATCAGTGGAACTGGACAAAATCAAGTATTAACATCAATCCATCCATCTAGATCAACAAAGGGTAAATTAGCACAAACCGAGATTTGAGTAACTTAGTTACATAAGCGTTAATACCACTATATCAACATAAGAAGTACTTCTACGCAGGTAAGACAAAAGACGAGTGGAGGGGTTACCGCCGATCCCTCCCTCCATTCGGTTAGTTCCATCGTAAGCTGCTCAATTCCAGATGGTACACAATTATTGTACAACTGATTAGCTATCATTATTTATTAAAAGTCATCCGAGTTGCCTATTAATTAAGTCCATGTCAATTGACCTGTGTAATCAGATCATTTTCAATTACATTTCCCTATGTCTCAACTCTTCAATAAATTTCTAAATGATGATTTTCTTATTTCGACTTGATTCGACAGAGCGATTACCAGATATTAGGTGAACATGTGGGATATTTTGATTTAACTCTAAAATTCTAATAGGTAATGTTGGTCTTATTGACGATTCAATCACTAGTAACGCTTGCGGATTATTGCATTACCTGTGGTAATTACTAATTCCTAGTTGGATTAGATGAGGTTAAGCACCTTGACTTTTTCCATATGATTAGCATAGATATGTTTAATGATCATAATAGGTCTGTAGCATCATTTCTATCTTCTTGCTTACTAAAAAGCCTAGCTGAATATTTTGCCAGCTTCTTTAGAGCATCTACTCTAAATTCTCTTTCAAGATCTGCGCCCTCGATCGCAGAATATAGATAACTTATGGACTTGTCATATGTTTTACGCGCGACAGGATATGGTACGCCATCTTTCCCGCCATGAGCGAAATTATACTTAACGGGATCCTCCCACGATGCTCGAGTTCCAAAAATAATTTCTCCTATTAAAGACAGTGCTCTCACTGATGCTGGACCGAATCCGGGAATTGAGATTAATTCCTCATAATTGCGGGGTTGAATATCATATATTTTCTTAAAGAGGTTCCAATTAAGGCTGCGGGGCATTTCATAGTTCTCGGCATGATCCCAATTATTTCTGAATGTATCAAATGAGGTAAGATCATTTTCATTTTCAGAACTACCTTCCCTTATCCATCCATCCAGAGTATACATTCCATTTTTAGTACCATGTCTAGCGGCTGCAATCCTCAGTACGGAAGATTTTAGAGAGTTGATACTACCTTTGGCTACGTCAAGTGAAATACTTTGGTTTTCTATAGAATCAAATGATGTCATATTAAGCGTATTTGGGCTCTTCGAGCTGCTTATTATTCCTGTATGTGGCTCACAAACAAAATTTTCCACATAATCTGATAACCAATGATATCTTCTCGCCATCTTATCGCGTGAGTTCATGCCTTGCTGCACAACCGTCCAATTTCCATCTTTGTCAAAGAACATTACATGATGGTACAAAGAGTAACCATCTTGTACCGCCGCGCTATCGACTTTTGCAGCCATCTTGCTTGCATACAATAATCGGTCAATTTTTGCAGTAGAGAGATTATAGTATTTTTCAGCAAGTCTTGGAATTTCATTTTTTGCTTGATTAGACTTTTTTCCCTTTCCTCCAGCGATAGAGAGGGCATGAGTATCCTCAGTAAGTGATTGCTTTAGGACACCCGTTACTACTGTTGTAACCCCTGATGAATGCCAATCAAAACCCAAAACGCATCCAAATGCCTGAAACCACAAAGGATCAGATAATCTTCTTAGAAATTCATGTTGACCATATTGATCTATAATTACTTTAGAAATCGCATGAGAAAGCTTTACCATTCTCTTTATCAGATATTGGGGAGCGTGTCCACCGTGCAGTGGAAGATTTATGGTAGCATGTGATCTCAATATAATCTACTATACCAGGAGTATCGATCAAACCTAATTAATCTTAAGTAAATTCTATGTTATTTTGCTTATGCCGTCCAATCTATGTTTCTGGTTGGTGGCTCATCTGTGGCTTGACATTTGAAAACGGATTACGAGGAAAGGGTTGAAGAATACTAAGCCCCTTCGTCTTCCTATTACTTGGCAAGACCTTCAATTTCCGTTTCCGGTTACTTTGATATGATACATAGTAGGACATCCGATAATTTTTTAGTAAGGAGATCTGTTATACAAACTGATTTGAAAATTGATAATCTAACAAACGTTTTTACAAAAAAAAGCGGAATAGAGCAATCATTGGCATCAGCGATAATATCAGTGGTAATTCAATATGTTATTCAATATTCCGCTTCAACCGGAAGAGGAAAGGGCGGGATTCAAAATATCATGTCTATACTTACTAACCTTCGAAGCAACCTTACGTCTGAACATCCGTTAGTAAATCAGGTCCAACAAAGGACTGGCTTGAAGGATACACAGCTAGTTATCAATCATGTAGAAAATGCATTGAATTTCATTACAGAAGAAGCAGATGTTAACCCTGAAGGAATTGAATCACTATTCAGGAACACTCAGGAGCCTGTAACTGGTAATGGGCTTAGAACTGTCGCTAAAGAAAAATCAAAGAAAAGTCTTGGCGGACTAATAAAGGGATTTTTCGAAGCTAAATAGCAAATTAGCATAAAAAATAGCCAAGGCTCATCACTAATGCTAGTCTGATTCTCTAGTCAGTGACCCAAGACTGTCACTGATTGACCCCCTTTAAACAACGAGGTATGAAATTTGGTCAGTTGCATCAGATCCTTCTTTGATTTAGATTTCAAACACTGTATTAGGTCGAGAAGAGGGATCAAAAAAGATATCTCTAACAATTGAAACCAAATTAGCCTCTAGAGCCATATTATGGATCATTGTTCCTGTAATTGGGACTATTTTGGCAATTAGCATTTAATAAATTAATTTGTGTTGCAGCAGAGAAGATTTTCAACAGCTATAAATATCTCATATAATTAAAATTTGGGCATGTCTCTTGAGAGTCTTTCACCAGCATTATTTTCCGCTGGCGCCGGTGGCGTGATTGGATTCCTTGCAGGTTTTGCTATTAAAAAGATAATAAAGATTATCGCAGTTATTGCTGGCATTTTCTTTTCAGCTTTGATTTATTTCCAGTCGCAAAATCTAATAAGTGTGAATTGGGATAAAATCGAAGCAATGGCCCAGTCAAGTATAACCACACTCGCCGGTACATTAACTGATACAGGCCAAATTACTACGATAGCGGGAAATCTAGGCATCCCACTTGCAGGTGGACTTGCGGCGGGTTTTGCCTTCGGATTTCTGAAAGGATAACTTCCATGAAATAATTAGAAAAATGGAACAGTGCAGTGAGAGAATCAGAACTACTTCAATTTTCAATGAATTTTCAATAGGAGGGGGGATGTCATTTATGCGTAGTGCGATTGACGAGCTTAAGTACAAATATTTGGCGTTAATATTCGCTTGTAATACCCGAAATTTTCTGGATGGTACTGCGGAAAAAGATATACTATGATACATCCCTATCAGGCACTCGCATTTCACATTGGTGTTTTTTAAGGGCAATTGGGGGAGAATTCGTTAATCGAAAACTATTCTGGTGGGCCCAAAGTGGAACATAGGTTAGACCCACCAGCCTCATCGCAATTTTAGTCATGTCGCTGTGATGTAACAGGTTGCTGTATCCTAGATTGAGCGACCAAATTATTAAAACATTTTGGGTTATTCCATGCTCATGGCTTCTTACCAAATATAGATACTTCCAATCATCATTGAAAATTTAAACGAGATCTTTTAAGAAAAACAAAATTAAAAAGAAAAAAGAGGAGATTTGTTCTGTCCGAACTTTTACTATTGTTTTCTAGGAATTGTCGTTAAAGCAGCTGCCTATTTCGAAACAAGCCGAGCCACCTTCGCCGCCAGCTCCGCCAGCTACGTCGCCACCGTTGCCGCCGTTACCGCCTATGCCTGCACCACCTGCACCACCTGGGCCTGGTGAAGCACCATTTGCGTTACCGCCGTTACCGGTTTGACATGCTGGTGAACTAGCAGTCAAGTTAGCACCGCTCGCATCTTGTTGACATGCAGATCCGCCGCTAGCATCGCCAGATAGACCTAAGTTAGATCCGCCAGCTCCGCCAGCTCCGCCAGTTGCTGGGCCTGCTAGGCCAAAGTTAGATCCAGCAGCCCCGCCTGCTGCGCCAGCTCCGCCGTTACAGTTAGCTTCAGCGAGCCCGGCAATACATCCAATGCCGCCAGCTCCGCCAGCTCCGCCAGCTCCGCCAGCTCCGCCGTCGCCGCTAGCATCGCTAACGCCGCCGTTTCCGC
>JBIOZE010000147.1:0-35287 GCA_044870745.1 Nitrososphaeraceae archaeon
GATTTGAACCCTCCTCAAGCGGTATCTATCAACAGAACCAGCTGGTTAATAGTCCACAGCCGCCTATACTAACCAGGCTATACTACGAAGGCCCCACATTCCTCTTTGGAATGTTCATTATATAACTGTTAGAAAAATACTCGCATGCAGTTGAACGTAATCAATATCTGGTCTCTTCTTTCAGAATGTAAGAAAACCAAAGGATTTGTACATTATACTTTACCTCTAGATTCACTATTTGGTGACCTTCGCTTTTGAAACAACGCAGTCGTAACGAGGATTTTCCAAGTAACTTTAATACATCGGCCTTCTATCGCTGCACTACAAGCAACTTTATGAAGTTACTGCAATCAAATCCCAATATTACAAATTTTCACTTTAATTCATATTCCTCTAGCGCCAAAGATCACTATCGTTTACATGTATGCAACCGGATGCTGTATGTCATAAGTTCGCGTGACTGAGAAACATACGTTTTTATGCCGACCAGCATTGATACCCGTTGGTCTGCGAACAGTTTTCTTTACACGATTCCCGATTACATTCGGAGGTAGATCAGGATATTTTCCTCGAATATCTGTATAGCGACTCTAACGCTTCGAGGCAGATTCTTTTCTTGATCTTTTTATTTGCAAGATTACTTGTGTGTTCGCTGCTTCTTTCAAACTATTACTTTATCTCCACCCATGCCCTACAAATTTCAGGCCAGGGGCAGCGACATAAGTCACATCTGTCGATATTACATACTTCCAAATCCTTTTCCTAGTAACATGAATTCATATACTATATGATAACATAGTCCAAGCAATTATTTCTAATGCGTTAGACAACCTGTCATTGTTGTATTGCTGTTAGCGGTATACTCTCCAATAAAGACTTCTCAACATGGGATTGGATGTTTCCACATTCTATTTATTTAGTTGGAAATTTAAGAAATTAAGATTTAAATGCGATCTAAATAGATAAAATGCCATGAGCTGTTCTGATGAATATGTTTCTCATGTTCGTTCTGAAAATCTAGTTCAAATATCCCCCCTTGCGACCCAAAAACTTAAGAAGGCTAAATATGGCATTTCTAATCATTCTGCCGTAGAACTTTGTCATTGGACGAAAAAATCGTTTAAAGACGGTGGTGATTGTTATAAACACAAATTCTATGGAATTTCGACTCATAGGTGTATGGAATTTACACCAGCTGCAATGAATTGTGAAAATAGGTGTGTGTATTGTTGGCGGCCTACCGAGTTCTATGATACTCTTAATATGCCGGAAGAGTTTGTCGATGAACCTGAAACCATAATAAACAACCTCCTAACGGAAAGGAGAAAGCTAATCGTAGGTTATTATGGCAACGCCAAAGCTAATAAGGAGAAGCTAAATGAATCATTGCTCCCCCAACATTATGCGATTTCGCTTTCAGGCGAGCCTACGATGTATCCAAAATTACCATCTATGATCAGGTATCTAAAAAAACTGGTAAATACAAAATCAATATTCTTAGTAACTAACGGACAAGAACCACAAATGCTTAAGAGCCTTGAGCAAGAAGATGCATTACCTACCCAAATATATCTCTCTACAAACGCTTCAAACAGGAAAATGTTCCATTTAATAAATCGTCCCAAATACAAGGACGCTTGGGATAGGTGGAATAGAAGTTTAGTCTTCTTGTCTCGTGTTAATACCAGAACAGTCCTCAGAATTACAATGATCAGAGGCTATAATAGTTCGCCGGAATTTCTGCGTGAATTCGCAGATTTAGTCAGGAACGCTAATCCCCATTTCATAGAGTTAAAATCATATATGCACGTAGGAATGTCAACTCTCAGATTGGAAGGCTCCCATATGCTTGAGATGTCAGAGATACGGGAATACGCAAACTGCCTTCTTTCATTCCTTTCTGAATTTAGTATTATGGATGAAAGCGAGATATCAAGGATCGTGGTATTGCAAAACAATAGTAGGTTTGTTTCCAGATGGATTCCTGGATACGATTAATGGTTGTATCCTTCACAGCATTACTTGTTACGGTAATGATAATTTGAGTACCAATTTACGAATTTTCTCATTGCAATTGTCCTATGGGATATTTCTATTTTCCTTGATCCAATCTCACCGTAGGTGTCGTGGTGATTAATAGGAATAAATATTGGATCATATCCCCAGCCTTTTTTTCCCATTTTATTACTAATATTGCCTCGAACCTGGCCCACAAATATACGGACTAGTTTGCCATTTGAAAACGCAACGACTGATTTGAAAGTTGCACGCCTATTACTTTTTTTGGATAACAAGTCGATAATTCCTGAATTCCCTATAGTTCGAAATACATACGAAGAATATGGTCCAGGAAAGCTATTCAATTCATCGATAAATAAACCTGTATCTTCGACAATTAAGTTCTCCCCAATTACATCGAATGCTGATTCAGCTTTTTTGGAGGCAATTTCTTGTAATAAATCTGATTGTATCTCAGGTAGATCTAACTTACATTGATTTAATCTAATATCATATTGTATCAACAGTGCACGAATTTCATTGAATTTATTCTCATTATTGCTTGCGAATATGATGGTATTCATACATTCACCCTCCTTAGATCTAGCCCAAGTATTAATAAATAGTAACGAAATGAGAAGTTTCTCTCATTGCAAAACTAATTCATTGCAGGATCGCATATATTATGCATATCTACGTCTCAAGTCAATTTGTTTTAAGTTTTTTAGAATTCTATTTACTTCTTTGCTATCGATCAAAGTACCATATCCTTCAAGGAAGCTATCGTAAAACGATTTGAATTTAGAATGATACAGACTTTTAAAAATTTCCTCGAGCAATCTAATATCGACGGCTTTATCTTCTATCCTATTGGAACGATACGAAAGACCAAAATCAAGCAGTACTAATTCATTGCTTAAGAGAAAATTTGATGGCGTCAGATCCCCGTGAATTATGTCATTCTTATGCAAAATTGAAGTATACTTACCAATTTTCAAACATATTTGCTCATTTATCTTATCTCGCGTATTAGTTCCTTTTACATACTCCATGACTATTTCTGCCCTAACCGGATCGACCATGTAGACAAACGGCGTTCTTACTCCCATACGCCTTGCCAAGGAAATCATTTTAGATTCATGTATAGTCCTTTGCTTTCTTATCTGAGCATCAAGCGCCTGATGCCTATAGGATTTTGGAAACCTTATCTTTGATATTGTTTTCCTAGAAAAGAAAGTTGACAGATATATGTTAGACTCTGCCCCTTTTGCGATTAGCTTACAGTATTGGTGCAATAGTAATATATTGACAGATTCCAATAAAAATGTGCCACCTGAAATTGCTCCGAATCCTGACGAGAAATTGATACTCGAAGAAGACTGTGCCGAAAATAAGCTTGGCAACGGCATTCTAAGCTTGACAAATCAGAGATTGATATTTGAAAAAACTGAGGGCCAACTTGCTACCTTATCAAAAAAAGTGGGCTCGATCCTTCTGAATGTACCGCTAAGTCAAATAGACTCGGTGAGATCGGAGGGCATTATACTGACTAAAGTAGTTGTCGTTACCAACACTCAGGAATATAAGTTTAGTGTCTTTAGTAGTGGCAAATGGGCAAAAGAAATCCAAAAACAGATAAAATCTTACAAATAAATGAGTCTAGCTTTTCCATGGAATATTTACTTTGTCTAAACGCCAAGATTGTCTAACAAATGATTTTGATAAATCTAAATGCTTATTTTTACCAAAGGTATAGTCTAGAGCTCCAGTCCATGCAATTTGCACTCCGTTATCTCCAGAATACATAATTGGAGAAGAATTAAGTGTGACATTGTGCCTGAGACACGCCCTATTTAATATTTCGCGTAGTCTTTTATTGGCAGCGACGCCACCAACGACCAACAACTCTTTTTTCCTAGTTACCACCAGCGCACGTTCCGTTACTTCACACAACATTGCGAATGCGGTTTCTTGTAACGAATAACAAAGATCCTGTTGTGAGACATTTGACAGAAACTCCCTCTTAGAGGCGGATAACAAACCAGAAAATGTTATATCATTCCCTTTTACCGTATAAGGTAATGGTATGTATTTCAAATTAGATTTAGAAGCAAACTGTTCAATGTCAGGTCCGCACGGTGATGAAAGTCCAAGATATCGTCCAAACTGGTCAAATAACTGACCCAATGTTATATCAAGAGTTTCACCTATTACCCTCCATCTCTTGTTAGCAAAGATTGCCAACAATGTATGTCCTCCTGAGATTAATAGTACAAGCGGATCTTGAGCATCTGTCAGCGCAATTCCTAACTCGATATGAGCAATAGCATGGTTTACTGGTACCAAAGGCTTATTGTAAAACGAACTTATCGAGCGGGCAGCTACCGCACCAATTCGAAGACAAGGGCCCAAACCGGGACCCGCAGAATAAGATAGTACTGAGATTTCAGAGCTTTTTGTTTTGGCAAAGCATAATGCTTCTTCGATAATTTTTGATGAAACGATAGCATGATGTCTAGATGCTTCCCTAGGATGAATTCCTGCGCCGCCTATTGTTGGTTTGTATACGCTTCTTGCATCTGACAGAATAGTAGGCGTCTTTCCACTAGTAAAGTAGTTTATTACAGAAGCTGCAAACGTGTGGGCCGTACTTTCTATTCCTAAGCAAAGCAAACTGCCTATCCCCTACTTGATGCAGATACAATCTTGATTATATCATTATTAGCTAATTCATGATTTGCACCTATTCTTTTTTTACTTCTGGCATCTATTGCGAATAGAAAGCCTGTTTCCATATCCTTGTGAACCATTGTAGCTAGGTCTTTAGCAGTAGTTCCTTTGTCAACTAAAAAAGCTTCAGGTAAAACATTCCCTTTCTTATCTTTAAATTCCACCTCATCTTCAACAGGATAAACTACAATCTTGTGTAAAATGTCAAAACACACAGTATTAATGGTATGTTGTATCCCGGTTGAACCGTACTTATACATAAAGTTAGTAACCAAATCCAATGCGTGACTCTGTTTTTCAGAAAGATTGACGTTTTTTCTGATTTCAAAAGATTTGTCTCCTGGAAGGTAATGAATTAAACCGTGTTTCGATGCGTTTCTCAGCAATATTTCACCTTCAGATGTGCATGGTATAACGAATTCGTGTTTTTGTTTTAATGCCTGTATATTTGCATCAGACAGGGATATGTCGGCCTTATTCGCCGCGATTGTAACTGGTTTAGTCTCTTGCCTCAGAGACTTTATGTATGTTAATATCTCGCTTTCTGTCCATGAATTGATTTTCTTATTTCTTAATTCACTGTTGGCTAGAGAGGCGTCAATAGCTTCTTGGGTTATTCCTAGGCCAGAAAACCTTTTTAATAAAAGCTGTTCATTCGAAATGCGATCCATATTTTTTGACCAATCACGCTTAATTATGGACAATATCCATAGGTCGAATTCGTTTTGGACAAATTCAATATCCTCATGTGGATCGTTCGAACCTGGAGAGGAAGCCCGTCCTTCTTTGTCTGTCGAACCTGATGCGTCAACAACGTGTATTATTGCATCTACCCTACGTGCATCGTCTAAGAATTTGTTACCTAGACCCTTTCCCAAATGCGCTCCAGGGACCAGTCCCGCTACATCAACAATATGTACTGGTATGAATCTATTTCCATCTATACATATGGAATGAATTGGATTGTCTTTAATTGAAAATTCTGAACAAACACACCTCTGTCTAGCAAAACAAATGCCTACATTAGGTTGAATTGTTGTGAAGGGATAGTTTCCAGTTTCCACGCTCATATCTGTTGCAGCATTAAAGAATGTAGATTTTCCAACATTTGCCTTACCAATCAATCCAATCTGCATAACAGGCAGATGAAACAACTTAAAGTAATATAATTTAGCTGACACATCAAGTTACTTGAAATGTCAAGACTGTAGTCAAGGATCACGCATCATAGCAAATTTATTCTGGTTCTTGTAACAATTTTTCATTGGCAGGGCTACTGGCGTTGTGCGATCTGTCACCATCTCTTAACAGGGTCCCTTCCTACCTTGTTCAATCTATGAGGATGCTCCAACATCGAGGAAAGGCCTATTGGAAGCTGATTACTGATAATTTCACAGCGGAAGGAGACGGGTCTTTCCCCGCTGATGACTATCTTAAGAACTTATTTTCCAGGCCCACGGAAAACCCTCGACTTGCCTTAGGGTATCTTTCCAAAAGGTCTCCAAGGTTTTCTAGTATGAAGCAAATTGCAGCTATGATTGATGGCTTCTTAGTAGATACGGATAAACTATATCTTCATCCTTGTATTGAGCATGCAAGAGATAAAGATTCACTTTTCAAAATTTGCCATATTTTTACAAAATTGTTATTGGAACGAAGTAATCCTGAAAGAGCATGCGAGTTCCTGGATCGACATCTGCGAGGAAATTTAATAATAAAGATAAACGATTCTGTTTATGCGTACAGAGAAAGTACAGGTTTCAAGCCTCTTGTAAAAGGAACTGACTCTAAGAATTCATTGTTTATTTTTGCGTCTGAAAATTCATTGGGGGCCTTTATTCCTGATGTGCTGTTTCAGGATGTCAACCCGGGTGAGCTGGTAAAAATGAGCATTGAATCAGGTCAGGATCTAGTATGCTCACAACCTAGCATTAGAACCATGTTAGATCCGTTTGAGTTTATCAGAGACTCACATGCTGCTGGGTTCATAAATGGAAAAAGTGTGTATGAAATAAGGAAACAGATGGGCAGAACTCAAGCTGATTTTCTGGGTGAAGAGTTTGATGTCGAATCAGCATTTGCTGAGCCTGACTATCCAAGACCAATGGCCCTTGGATTCTGTAGAGAGTATCAGGAGCACCACCACAATTTTGTTATTTCGGAAGGGATCATAAATGACAGATACGATGATTCCGATCATATGACTGATTTTTCTGAACACGTGAGCAAAAATAAGTTGCTAATGTCTAAAAAATCTCTAAAGTTTGTCCTAAAGGAATCCGTTGCGGGAAAGAAAGTGGCAATTATACAAGGAACGATTCAAACAGGAGGCACGGTAAAGGAATCCATATATTATTTAAAAAAAGCTCAAGCAAAGTCAATTACAGTTATTGTAAGCTATGTACCAACGATCGACGGTCGTCAAGTAGGTCTGTATACACAAAATCGAGAGCTGATAGCTCATAAATACGTTGGAATAATCTCGAGTATTGAATCTCTCAATGAACAATTGGGAAAGGAAATTGGTGCCGATTTGTTATATTTCAACAGTCCACACATCTTGTCAAGAGGTATTGGTATCCCTGAACAAAATTTGTGGTTTCCTGAATGGGTGCGCTTTTTAGACTATGTGTCTAAATGATTACAACAAGATGCCTTAATCCAATTTCTGTCCCTTTAGAATCACGCAATTTCTTGATAGATAGTTTAGAAATTTCCCGCATCCGGTACTGCCTTATCACGAGATTCACCTCACTGAGCAAGACAAACATACGGTTAGGAAAGAAAAAAAGATTTGGAGTATTAAAAATACACAATGTCTCTGCTATTAGGCATTTTACCATTGAACTAGCAAAGTACTTTAAGGATATTGAAACGTCAGCTGATTGGGATCAGTTACTATTTACTATTCTTTAAGGTAAACAGGTTTTATCAAGTCCGCTATGTCTACCCAGCATCGCGCAATCTTGTCCATTGTAGATGTCGAATTTATGGTAGAAACAACAAATTCCATATTAGTCCCTTTATGAGTAATATAGTTGTCATTTATAATCTTTAGAACTTTATTGAATTTTGAATAGAGTCCTACTACTTGCAAGGAGCTATCAATATCTTTATCGATGAATCCCTTTACTGATCGTTCATGCATTTGGGACATTATCATATTGGCATCCTTTATTTGCTCTAATATGAATGGGTCCTCTAGGGATGTATACATGATCGAAGCGAGGGTTGAAATATTGTCTCCCGCACTTTCCATATGATTGGCGGCAATCCTATAATCCAGCAGATCTATGTTACTAAGGTTCAAACTGGTTGCCAATTTTTTGTCCATCATGGCACTCCTCATTAGTCTTACAATCAAAAAGTATTGCCTATCTACTTCATCATCTCTTTGCTTAATCAAGTTACTCGTCATTTCATTCTTATTATATAGAGATGAAATAGTATCTCTGTGCATACCTGCAACAATTGAGCTCATTCTCTTCAAAATTTTTGAAACTTCCATTGAATGAGCATCCAGTAAGAATTGAATAGTAATCTTAAAACTATCCTCATCTACGATCTCTAAACCTACTAGCTTCCCGATTGCGGATTTTATCCTTTCCCTTGTCTCATAATTTATTGGGGATTTTCCGTGAATGCGTATTACATCGTAACCCAACAAGTATGATCCGTAGATCTGATTCAGGAATCTGTCCGCGGTAAGATCACGCAGGGGAATTGTCACCTCCTTGAGTGAACCTTTTTTTGAATCCCTTGGTATTATCGTGAGAGAGTTATCGTTGCTGGTTTCTATAGATACAATATCTCCTTTTTTGAGTGAATGTGTTCTAATCCATTCGGAAGGTAAGGATACCAGCATGCTGCTGCCAATTCCTTGCAACCTTCGGTCCGAGCGCATACTAAATTTAAATACATTTATACTAATTAAACATTATTTTTATATTAATACGATATTATATACTATGAGATGCTGCGTGAAGTTTCCAGTCCTATAGCTGTTTCTTGCGCATTCAGTCCTTGTCACATTACTGGATTTTACCACAAGAGGATGGATTATTCATCGGATCTAAAAAGTGGTTCCATTGGGGCTGGAATCTCTCTGGCCGAAGGAGTAAGCACAAGAGTTACACTTAATGAGGCACCTTCTAAAAATACATTTGAGATTTCAATTAACGGCGCTATGACAGATGCTGCCATAGTATCCCAAAAGGTCATCGGCGATTATGTAAAGATGATTAATAGGCCGCTACATATTTCGGTGTATCATGAAACCAGAATTCCTGTTGGTTTCGGTCTTGGTACTAGTGGCGCAGCTGCGTTAAGTCTGTCCATCTCTCTCAATGATGCTCTTAGAACCGGCTTATCGCTGGTAGAATGTGCCCAGCTGGCACATAGTGCGGAATTGTATTGCAAAACGGGATTGGGAACTGTAATTTCCGAATTTACTGGCGGCCTTGAGTTAAGAACCTTAGCAGGAGCTCCTGGCATCGGAAGAATCGAAAAAATCCCCATATTTGGAATGTCAGTTGTGGCAATTTGTTTATCTCCCTTCTCCACTTCTCAATACATAAACAGGCTAGAAGACAAACTAACAATAAAGACCGCAAATTTTCTGAAGCAACTTGAGTTGTCAAAGTCAGTCAACGACTTTCTCAGATTATCACACGAATTTTCAACATCTTTGAAAATAATTGGCGGAAGATGTAACTCTGTGATTG
The DNA here is from genome assembly GCA_044870745.1 of Nitrososphaeraceae archaeon. Lineage (GTDB taxonomy): Archaea > Thermoproteota > Nitrososphaeria > Nitrososphaerales > Nitrososphaeraceae > TA-21. The sequence continues at coordinate 9,453 of JBIOZE010000147.1, forward strand.
AACTTTTAGACTCATATGGTTTTATAGGAAGTGTGGCACTGTTTGGTGAAACTGTGTTTACCATTGTACACAACAATGAAATCAATTCTGTCTTACAGATATTGAATGATTATGACGATTACTGCATTGTAGCGGATGTGGATAACGTCGGAGCACGCTTGTTGAAGACCACCTAAATTGCACAAGAATATTCCCATAGATCATCCTAGATATATCTCGCTTACAATTAGAGAAAAACTAGTTGATGGATTTAAGTCAGGAATTGTAGTCCCCCAAGGACTGATGGCACATGGAAGGGGAGAAGCTTTTGATTATCTTTTAGGTGAAAATACTACTCCCAGTGCGCTCTATGCAGAGAAAGCTGCCTGCTGCCTTCTGCTCATTTCAAAACATCCAGTCATTTCGGTTAATGGAAATACAGCGGCCCTTTGTAGTAGAGAGATTGTAGAACTGAGTAAACTTGCCGGTGCGTCATTAGAAGTGAACTTGTTTCATCAAAGTCAAAGAAGATCACATCTGATAGCCGAGACCTTGATAGAAAATGGTGCAACCCAGGTATTCGGGTTGTACTCTGCCACAAGAACTATGATTAACGGAATCTCAAGCAATAGAAGATTTGTTGATACATTTGGCATGGCAAAGGCTGACACAGTGTTTCTTGCACTGGAAGATGGAGACAGGTGTCAAGCACTTCGCAGCCAAGGCATTAACGTAATCTCAGTTGACCTAAATCCATTATCCAGAACAGCGCAAGCATCTAGCATTACAATAGTAGATAATTTGATCCGGGCAGTTCCAAACATGGTCAAACTAACAAACCAATTACGTGCTAAGAAAGTATCAGAATTGATTAAAATTGTTTCTGAGTTTGATAATGATACAAACTTAAAATATTCAACAGAGGTAATTAGGAATGGAATACAAAAAAAGTACTGAGCTGGAAGGGGGAGGTATAAGTATACCACAAACAGGTAACCATAAGACTACCATAGATGATATTAGAATGAAAAAAGCAACGGGAAATAGGATTACTATGATCACTTCTTATGACTACTGCATGGCCAAAATTTGTGATATGGCAAACGTTGACATCATATTAGTTGGGGATAGCGCAGCTACGGTGATGATGGGATACGAAACTACTAGATCGATTACAATGGAAGAAATGCTAATTTTTTGTAAGGCAGTGAAAAATGGAACAAGAAGGGCATTAATTGTCGGCGACATGCCGTTTGGATCCTATCAATCAGGATCCGAGAATGCAATCTCTAATGCAATTAGATTTATACAATCTGGATGTGATGCAGTTAAAATTGAGGGTGGAATTGAAATTATTGATTTTGTTAAACGATTATCAGAATTGGGTATTCCGGTGATGGGTCACATAGGTCTGATGCCCCAGACTTCGTCAATCAAACATGGTTTCAGCCTTCGAGGGGGAACTGCTGAAGAAGCAATGAAGTTAATTCGAGAAGCAAAGGCGCTCGAAGAGGCTGGGGCTTTCTCAATAGTACTAGAGAAGGTAACAAGTGAGGTAGCTAGAATTATATCTTCCAAATCTGAAATTCCAATAATTGGAATTGCTTCTGGAGTCTTGTTGGACGGACAAGTTTTGGTACTCCAAGACTTACTAGGACTTTATACTGATTTTCGCCCAAGATTTGTCAAGAAGTATTTGAATCTATCTGAATTAATAACTAACGCAGTAACCGCATACAGTAATGATGTTAGGAGTGGCAGTTTTCCTAGTGAAGCTCACACATTCCATATGGAAAAGTTGCAACAAGAACATCTAATGAAATTGTTATCTACTAATGGAACAGCATGACTATCAAAAATTTTATTCAACCCCGACGACTAAAGGAGAGTCATCCTTCTAAGGAGATCATTGCTACGGAAAGCAAATTACTTAGTAATATGCGAGTTGTAATTTGTGTCACGGGTAGCGTAGCAGCTTATCGCGCAGTAGATTTTAGCAGGCTATTGATGCGTCATGGTGCCGAAGTCTTTCCAGTTATGACCAGTGCCGCAAGATCGCATTTCTTAAAGCAAGAGATGATGAAATGGTCTACAGGTAACAACGTTGTTACCAAACTCACCGCAGACTTGGAACATATCAAACTTGCTGATTATAACAAATCAGATTTGATCGTCGTTTATCCTTGCACTGCCAATACTATAGGAAAATTTGCACATGGAATTGATGACTCACCAGTAACTACAGTGTTGAGTGTTGGATTCGGATCAGGTACAAAGATACTGATTGCTCCAGCTATGCACCAATCCATGTATGAAAATAAGATTATCACCAGAAATATTTCTGCCCTGAAATCTATGGGCATATATTTTGTAGAACCAGTACTCGCTGAAAACAAGGCCAAGGTTGCTAGTCCAACGGAAGTATTAGATGCAGCTCTCAATGTGCTGGTCAGACAGAAAGATGAATATCTTCATCATAAGATACTAGTGACTGCAGGCTCTACATTGGAGAGAATTGATCCTGTGAGGGTTTTGACGAATCTCAGTTCAGGGAAAATGGGGATAAGTATTGCTAAAATAGCCGCAAGACAAGGTATGGAAGTAACCCTTATTTACGGCCACGGTCAAGTCAATCCAACTCCATCTTCTAATCTTAAGATAATAAAAGTTGAGACGGCCACTGAAATGTACGAAAAGATGAAACACGAAATATTAAGAAACAAGCCGCAAGTCTTATTTCACGCAGCTGCGGTTTCAGACTTTACGTTTGAAAAGCCAGTGAATGAAAAAATAGATAGTGCGAACAAACAATTGTTGCTCAAGTTGGTGCCTACAAAAAAAATCGTTGATGAAGTAAGAAAATGGAGTAGAAAAATAATATTGGTTGCATTCAAAGCTGAATACGGGATAGCTCAAGACAAGTTAATTGAAAGCGCATTATCCAAATTAAAGGAATGTAAAGCTGACTTCATTGTTGCTAATGACCTAGCGGCAAGAAACTGCGGGTTTGGATCTGATTATAGCGAAGTTTTCATTGTTGACAAGGATAACCATGTTAGCCACATACCAACTCAGCTGAAGAGTAAAATTGCAGAGAAACTAGTAGAAATTGTTAGGCGAAAAAAATGAGTTTCGGATAAGTGATACTACATTTATTCTTTGGTTTACTTTGAATTAGTATCATCTGCTTTTACAATACTGAAACCCATTACACATCCTTGACAAAGACAAGTGGAGTTTGAAAGTCTCATTTACTATTAAATAATGATCAAATCTTTTGTAAAAGCAGTTATTGCATTGCTGTTATGAGACTTTTCGCCATTGATCACAACAGTATCCTCAATTCTTACGCCGAATTCGGACTCGATATATATTCCAGGTTCAATAGTAATTACCATATTGTCCTGTAATAAATCGTCATTTTCAGGTCGTATCCATGGCCGTTCATGTACCTCTAGGCCAACTCCATGCCCAGTGGAATGAATAAAGTTTTTCTCATATCCGCGTTTAGAAATATAATTTCTGCATACTAAATCGATATCCTTGCATTTGATTGAGGGTCTAATAGCCTCTAGACCCTGACTCTGTGAGATTTTGACAATATCATATGCTTTCTTTTTATCATCTGATACCTTTCCCAAACCAAAGGTTCTTGTCGCATCGGCGATGTAGCCTTTATATCGTATAGTCAAATCTACTACGATCAGGTCTCCGTCGCAAAAGCACCTGTCGGAAATCTCGGCGTGCGGAAAGGAACCGTTACTCCCAGCAGCTATTATGAAAGGGTTTAATGTGAAGGGGTAGTTAGGAATTGAACCACCTAACCTAGTCGCCTCACATATCAATTGAGCCTGCAATGCTCTTTCGGATACTCCAACTTTAATTTCCTCTAGGCATGTCTGATAGAGTTTATCCAAAATATGCGATGCTCCAATGATCCTGTCTATTTCATTCTGTTCTTTAACACTTCTTACGATCAAAAAAGGCTCAGAATCACAGACAAAATTACCCTTGTCCACTTTAGAATGAATTGCATTTGCCAACAGGAAATCATTACAATCTGAGCATGCTTTAGTATTATCTAATGACGGAAATAATGACTTGATCAGTCCTTTACCTCGCTGACTGGGAATTACTTCACATTCATGTGACTCAGCTTCTGCTCGTGAAACTTCTAATTCAGGGACAAATAACTTCGTACCATCCTTCGTGCATATTGCTACTGCTTCTCCCCAAAAAGCTGTTGAGTAAAAGATGTTCTCCGGTCTAAACATTACAGCAGTTGTAAACCCATCTCTGGATATGCGATTCAATATCTTGACTTGTCTACTATTTGGCACATTATTAGAATATCAATCACTTTTATCTCTCTTTCCAAATTAGTTTTAAATAACGGCTTTGTTGCCATTTTCTAGATAGTAATGGATTATTTGGTGATGCTTCCGGGACCTACCAACGTTCCAAATCGCGTGACAAGTGCAATGTTGACTCCTATGATTAATCATCGAAGCGAAGATTTCAGAACCCTTTATAAAGACATAATTGCAAAAACTCAAAAAGTATTTCAGACCAATAATGATATAGTTGTTTTGACTACTTCCGGAACAGGTGCAGTTGAAGCTTCAGTCGTCAATCTCATAACGAAGGGTGATTTGGTTGTAGTGCCGGTGAACGGGGAATTCGGAACTAGACTTGCAGATCTTGTCGACAGTATAGGGGGAAAAGCGATTAGAGTTAAGGCGGCTTTTGGTCAGAACCCTCCAATTGAAAAAATCATCGAAGCCTTCGAAACCAATCGTGGAATCAAAGCCCTTTATGCTGTATACAATGAAACCTCAACTGGAACAACACTTAGGTACATGGATAAACTTGGAAAAATCTGTGATGACAATGATGCGTTTTTTGTTGCTGATGCCGTCTCTATTCTTGGTGGAGATGAATTACCCGTAGATGACTGGAATGTAGATATATGCGTTACAGCATCCCAAAAAGCGCTTGCTGGACCTCCTGGGCTCGCACCTATTTCGATAAGTAATGAAGCAAAAAGATACATGCAAGATAACCCTCCTAGTACGCAATACCTTAACCTAAAGCGATACTTCAAGTACTATGAGGAAAGCTACGAGACCCCTTTTACACCGGCAATTAGCCTATTTTATGCCTTTAGAGAGGCGCTAGAAATCATCCTCGAGGAAGGAATGAAAAATAGAATCGACCGTCATAGAAAATGCGCTAATGCTATTTACGCAGGGCTAGGCGAGCTTGGTTTAAAGCCTTTCGCAGATGAAGCAGCTAGAAGCAATGTCGTCATTGCAATAAAATATCTTAATGAAATGGAAGACAAGAAATTCAGACAAATTCTATCATCACAATTTCGGGTGCTGCTAGCAGGTGGTTTTGGAGAATTGAAGGGCAAGGTATTCAGAATCGGATGTATGGGCGAGGTAACAAGTTACCATGTGATGAGAACTCTTTCCGCCATTTCATCCACTATGGAGATACTCAACGTTAATCCACAGGGCAACGGACTATCTGTGGCTCATAAAATTCTGACTACCTCGTAATTATCTATCTTCACAAATCTGTTCGTGAAGCTTAATATTATGGTACACCGACAGCAAACTTTGTGACGTTAGAAAAGGGATCCTTAATTCTAATAGATTATACTGCTAAAGTAAAGGATACTAGTGAAATTTTTGAAACTACTATAAATGATGATGCCAAAAGCCTCCAATCCTATGATCCATCTACAAAATATGAACCTAGATTGGTTTCGATCGGCGATGGGTGGGTTATCAAAGGTCTTGACGAAGCACTATCAAACGCTAAGCCAGGCGACAAACTTGATATTGACATTCCGCCTGAAAAGGGCTTCGGAATTAGAGATCCGAGTAAAATTAGGATGGTTCCCCAAAGAAAATTTGGTGAGAAAGCCGATGAACTAAAGCCTGGGGACACAATAGACATTGATGATCGTAAAGCGATTGTAAGATTCATAGGTTCTGGAAGGGTTCAAATAGACTTTAACCATCGATTTGCAGGAAGGACATTACAATATAGCGTTAATGTTTTGAAATTATTAACTGATAGCAATGAAAAAATTGTATCACTCATCAAGCGAAGATTGCCTATAGAGGAAGAAAAGCTTAAACTAGGTATGAAGGGTCAAAACCTAACTTTGACGATACCAGAAGAATCGACCCTTATTGATGGCATCCAGATTATAAAAAAAGCTATAGCAAACGATATTTTCAAATACTTACCAACTCTCAGCAACATCCAAATTATAGAAGAATATGTTAAGGCAAGAAAAGAGAGTACACAGCAAAAGCAAGAGGCAACAAAAGAGAGTACAGAGCAAAAGCAAGAGGCAACAAAAGAGAGTACAGAGCAGAAAAAACAATCACAGCATGGATAAGTCGATATGACTTTGAATGCCAGTGGTTGCAGACTAATCCTGATCTGATTTATTCAAAGCTAGGCTCGCGTAGTTCATATAACATTTACAGATTTGGCCAATTTTGTGGCTGAATTTGTATCCAGGCCCATTTTGCTCAGTATCGTGTATCGATCTGGCCTAAGCGATTGGGCAACAACAAGAGCACGTACTATATCTTTTTCACATATACGTAGGTCTTTTGCTGTAGTTGGGGCTCCTGCGTTTTTAAGGGCCTTAATCACAGATTCAGTCTCTAAACAGTGCAGTTTTGACATCATAATTGTTCCAAGACCTACTCTCTCCCCGTGCAAACCACAGTTATTTGACGATACATACTCCAAGGCATGGCTGAACAAATGTTCTGATCCCGAACATGGTCTACTGCTTCCGGCTATGCAAGACGCCACACCAGCGCTAATGAGTGCTTCTACTAATGTTCGAACATCTTTTTCGTTCCTTGGCGACTCTTTATACATATCAGTAATGATTCTTGAACTAAGATGCGCAAGATTTGCGGCATACGTCCCAAAATATTCATTATTTTCGTTCTTCGCCAGTTCCCAATCTTTAACTGCTGTAAGTTTTCCAATCAGATCCCCGCAGCCAGAGGCGTTCAGTCTGTCTGGGGCATTGGAAATAAGTCCTGTATCAGCAAGCACGCCAATTGGAGCATGAGCTTTTAATGAATACGGTTTGTCGTGTCCTCTTATGGAAACAAATGGACTCGAAATTCCATCGTGAGAAGCCGAAGTGGGAACACTTACGAATGGAACTTGTAGACCGAATGAAATCATTTTTGCTATATCGACTGAACGGCCCCCTCCTAAGCCTATTAAGAAGTCAGGAGAATCAGTACCGATAACTTGTTGTAATGAAGTAACTGCCTCAATGGTGGCAGCCGGCGCAGTGTGCCAAGAAGGAACAATGGAGCATTCTTTTAAGATTTGACTGCAGGCGGTCCCTGTCCTAGACTTAACAACACTACCAGAAATGATGCTAACCCTGTGCACATTCTTGTTGAGATCTATTAGAAACGAGCCTAATTGTGAAATTACACCCTCACCTATTAGTATCTTTCTTGGTAATTCCATCGAATGCGTAGGGCTTGACATTAAACATAAGGCGTAGGGTATTGCCTTTAATTGTTTTCCAAGACTGGTTGATGCAATTGATTTACCCTAGCAAAAAACCTGAATTACCATAGTTTTCGGTGGGTATAGATAGAAACTTCATGATTCAAGAACGAAAGGTTATTTAGGTCAATTAATGAAGCTAACCTATTATCTTCTAGTTAGAAGAATTTGAAATATGTGAAACATCAAAATGTATGATAGAATCGCGCAGGGGCAATCTGCCAATCAAAATATAATGACAACAATATTGACACATCTTCCTTCAGAATCAGGGGTTACGAAGATAGAATATGAAGGACCTTATATTGGACTCTATACAAAAACCCCAAAGTTTCTGCTAGAAAACCAAGAGCTTGTGTCACAACTTGTCAATTCTATAAAGAAGAGAATTGTAATCAGAACCGACAATTCAATTAGATCTTCTGAAAAAGCTTCGCGGCAAGTCCTAGACTCCATTGCGCAATCAAATGTAAATATTTCAGACGTTTTTTTTGATCCTGCTCTTGGGGAAGCAACGGTGTTTGTGAATGACTTTAATTCCCTCAATAAGCTTTCACAGTGTGACATAGATTTGACTGAAAGAACAGGATGGAGAATGATCTTTAGAAGGCGACCAAGGAATTTCAAAATTTATAAAAGTATTAGTGATATTCTGAAGCAAAGGTCAGGCGAAAGAATTCAGTTTTATAAGCGTACTGGAGAAAGAATATTTAGATCTAAACTTGGCGGAACAGCGGAAGCAAACGTAGTTTGTCTTGGAGGATTCAATGAGATAGGAAGGTCTTCCACACTTCTCGTAACTCATGAAAGTAAAGTCATTCTTGATTTTGGTCTTAAAGAGCACGAAGACGATAGTCTAAATTCCATGCCAAGGATCGATATATCTGGCGTGAACACCGATGAAATTGATGGTGTTGTCATCTCACATGCCCATTTAGGACACGCTGGTGCCTTGCCACTACTTTTTAAATATGGTTATGATGGTCCTGTTTACTGTACTGAACCTACGTTACCACTGATGATTACTTTACAAAAATCATTCGTATCGTCAGCTAAAAAAACTTCAATCTATTCATTAACTGACATAGAGGAAGTCATAGTTCACACGATGCCAGTTACTCAAGGATCAGTTACCGACATCTCACCGGACCTTCGGCTCATGCTTACAAATTCAGGACACGTGTTGGGCTCATCATCAATGCATTTGCATGTTGGGAATGGAGATCACAATCTGGTTTATACTAGTGATTTCAAATTTGGAAAGACCGTTACCTTAGAAAATTGTGTTTGGAATTTTCCAAGGGTTGAGACACTAATAGTTGAAAGTACTCACGGAAGTCGTGAGGACATGTTTCCACTTAGGGAGGATTCAGAAACTAACCTTATCATGAGTATAAATTCGACCCTCATGTTGGGGGGTAAAATACTGATCCCTGTCCCTCTATTGGGTTTATCACAAGAGCTTTGCATCACATTGAGCATGCTCTCTGCCATCGGTAGGATCAATCCCAGCGGTATTTTAGTAGAAGAAAGCATATTAGATATTCTTGATTTTTATGAAGTCTATACCGAGTATTTGTCAAAAAATTTGAAACAAAGAATTCAAACCGGCGAAAAAAATGCTTTATTCACTGATTCGTTGACTCCACTTAGTAAGATGAAAGAGAATTGGAGCAAGTATATCATATTAGCCACATCCGCGGACCTTAGCGCAGGTAAATCAACTTCACTGTTAAAAGAGATCTGTACTGACCCTATAAACAAGCTCATCTTAGTTTCAAATGTGAGTCAGTTTACCCCGGCTTTTAGTATTGAGTTGGGCAAGCGTGAAATTCAATTTGGTAAAAAAGCGGTCAAAATAGACTGCTCAGTGGACATTATAAAAGGCTTTACCAATCATAGTGATTATAACCAATTATTAGCCTATATAAGTCGACTTAAACCTAAATTGAGAAAGGTCATCACTTGTCATGGGCTTGGAAATAAATGTCATATCTTAGCCACTAATGTAAATAAGATATTCAAGATACCAACTCAGCATCCGTCAGTGCATGAATCCATAAAGCTCTTATGACGTCAGAAATTGGACGGTTACGAGGGAATTACTTCATTTTAAATCGTAAGCGCCTTTCCATATCTTTACACTTGGTGGGGTTATTACAACTCTTTCTTCGCCTAGCCTCGCAATATCTCCTCCAGCTGACTTTACGTAATTATAAAGGTCTTCAATAGCTTTCCTGAGGTTGTCCGTGTCTTTCTGAGCTAGCGGCGTAACCCTGATAATTAATATGATCTGTTTTCGGGCATCTTCTTTAATGATATTAAGATCACTAATATCGCGAAGGGTTATTGCTTTCAAATATATTGGTTCTTTTTGCATATGTAGAAACACCTTCCTTAGATGTAATGAAATCAGAGAGAGGCATTTGGCAAATAGTTATTCCGGTCAAATGTTTTTAACCCGGTGGTTCAATTTGTACGAGAATCTAGTGCTGCAAACCCATCCGGTTGAAAAGTTAACCTACAAAAATTAGTTTGATAAGCCAGACTAGGGGCGAAAAGGTGCCAAGCTGTGCTCTATCCTATGTTAGATAATTAGCATAAAACATGCTTACCCATAATTTACCCTCAGGAGTCAAAGTGACAACGCCATTAATATCGCGCTTCACAAATTCTCCTTCAAAGAATTCTGAATGTTTATTGAAATAATCAAACACTATTTGTTTTTCTTCGTCGTGAAAAACTTCGTTAATGATTTGATCTAGACGAAACAATGGCGATTGGCTTGCAAACTGAGCCTCATTAACCTTCTTGTATAATTCAACGAGGAATCGTCTAACTATTATCTTTCTAACTCTCATTGAATCGTCAATCATCGCAATATTTTCTTGCTCAATTCCTGACATCCATATAGTCTTAAATCACTATGAAGATTAAGTTTTTGAATGTGAATCACGTAAGTTTGGCTGTACTACTTGCGCGATAAGCCATGACAAAGGTAAGGGTGAGTAAAGATTTCATGTCCTTCATTTGTATCGTGTATGGAATTCTATAAAGATACTAGGTGAATATTAATAACGAATTTAATTCAATTGGTAGATTAGAATAATCATTTTAGTAATACAAATTTATTTGGGTAAACAAGTTTCCTACTCCAATGGACTTTTCCCTAATTGTAGGAGCTGGGATTGCGTTGGCTATATTAGAAATAGGAGTATGTTTTGTTATCGGAAAATTGAAACAAAGCGCTAATGCAAAAAGAAATATTGACACGAATCAAGTTAATTCATAAAAATAAAGTTATTTACTTTTCTGCTTTTGCTCCTTCCTATGGCATAATCCTGTCCTAAGGTGAATAATTCCAACACTGCTTTTATCTAGAAATTTTTTGAAGTTTCGGCTCCCATCATACATCCTAAGTTCTGAAATTTGCATTTCGGGAAGTGAAAACTTCCATTTTACTTTTCTTGCAGACTGAAGTTTATGAGTTACGCCGCCTCATTTTTGTTTGGACTAATACATGTACATTCTTCCTCGATGTGTCTGCACCCTATGCAAATTAGATCTTGGCCACAATGTTTACAAATAGTCATATGAAAAAATCGTCAACATATACTATAAACTATTTGCCTTAAGCTTTAGAACTGTTCCCAATTAGGACTTTGTTATCCTTTTGCGATGTACTAAATTCAGTTAATTTGTCGGTACCTGATCCGCACTGGAAAGTATCTAGACCTGGCCCGCCAGTTAATTCGTCGTTATCAATGCATATGTCAACAAGGTGTTTTCCTTTCCCACTTAGCAGTCAATCATTCCCACGATACCCGATTATCTTATCATTTCCACCTTTCCCATCGACACAGTCGTTCTGATTTGAACGAACAAAATTCTCGCCTTCGATACTTAATGTAATACAACCATCAGATGAAATAGCAGAAACCTTGTATTCACAGTCGGGATCCACATTGCATGAGTCGCCGACTCGCCTTATCTATTTTCTTATCCACAGACTCCCACTGCTCTGAATTCTTGACCAGGCCCACATGGGACGAAGGGCTTACCGGCAAAGGAAATGGTAACATCATATGCACCTTGACCTAAACAAGTAAGAATAGCCACCGCGAGGTTAATTAAAAAAATGAACCCCCTTTTATAAGCAGTTGGGAATAATTATTCACTTGAATTTACTTTGTTTGGGTTAAGTTGGCAGAATATATTCAAATTCACTGTGATATTCAGCCTTCAATCCATAAGTAATTCGACTGGCCATAGACGCTATACGCATTACTTTCTGAGCCTAAGTGTCAGGCTTTATGTATTACAGATTTCTACAACATTAGAAATATCCCTTTTGGTGTAACAGAGACATCAGAATAATAAACAAGAAAATAATTGTACATGCAAGAACTAGTCGTCTGATTCCAATAGCACTCATTTTTTTACTTATTCGCATCCTCTTTTTTTTGTACACTCTTCACTTCATGATATGTTGCTGTCTTAATCCCATGTTTATCGTTATGATGTTCCGATGCAATGTCTGAATCTATCTTTATCGTGCCTCGACACAACGAACAGAAGTATATTGTCATTCGTCAATCGCTTTTCCTCTTTTTTTCACACATCATGATATGCTACCTGGAACAATCTAATAACTTTTTGATTATTTGGTGTTACCTTTCATTTCTTCCAATTTCGCAAAATCTTTGTCAAAAAGTAGTCATCTGAACTTTAAGTAATTCTATGCTATTAGAGTAGTATGCCAGACAATGACGAATGTATTTGTGGCCATACAAGATGAAACCATAAGAATCCGATAACCTTTTACGTAGTCAAGGAATGTTATGAATGCAAATGCAAAGAATTCAAGGCCAACCTGGGTTAACATTCTGAATTCAATCTGCGTAAATCATCTAGGGTCAGATTGTCCTCGTAGCTGCAGGTCTTGGTAATCATTTTGATTGCAACTTTATTTTCTGAAATATTCAACTTGATCAAATCTCTGTCCAAAAGTCTAAAATCATACCTCTTGACAAATCGTAAATTGCGCATTAATTAACTTGGTAGGCTATCAATACCCCTAAGGTCGACTAACCTTTTCATTACATCTTCTATGTATTCATCTTCAAAATTCAAATTCGGATCTTCCAATCGGTCCTTGATGTGTTCCTCAAGATCATCAAGTTTGGCCACAGTCTCCTTAGATCGGGCGCCATGGTTGACTATCTTCTTGATTTCGTTAAGCCAGAATTCAATTTGTTCGTCCGATTGCATAAGAATCTAAGCATGCGCAAATATCTTAAAGGGCTTTCTGTCCATATCAAATAGTTGGTTGGATAATTGGCGAACTGATAGTTGTCGTAAAGTATCACTAATTTGGTTATCAAGAGTCCGAGTATAGATATATCTCAGAAAAGTAGCCATTTCAATATTAGAGAGTTGGTCAAGTCTTTCTTGTACATTAAGACTGTAATGAAATATAAGAGTAGCTGCGACAGCAAGACTAACGATTCCTATCAGAGCCCAATAAAGATTATTCACGTTTTACCTATGTCAAGGTTTCAACGGTCAGTTCCGGACTTGATCTATAACACCCTTGACAAACCATCTTATCAAACCAACTCCTTAGTTCATGAGTTCTTTTTCCACATACTTGACACCTCATGAGAGAGAGCACAGAAGAAAGTTAGATCAATTCTTATATAAGAGTTTTCTACCTCTCGTGGCAGAAGGGTAGTTGGAGTTCCTATTATCAGTCTAATTATGCCAAAGTATCCAGCAAAGGAAATAATCCGAGTTTAAGATTCAACGGTTAAAATTTCAATGCGGATGGGTTCAGAAATTTAATGCTTCAGTTCTATCCTTTTACTAGTAACCCTTTTAAACTTGCTAACCCATTTTTAAATCAATTCGGTAGGGATTTCAGTTCCCAGTATCCCCAACTAGAATTTTTAATCCCTGCCGAATTATTTGATAATAATTGATATCTATTATAAGGTCTAGATAAGTTTTGTTTTTCTAATATTAAGGAAGTCGGAATTGTATCTTGACCAATAATTACATTTCTGAATCTAGCATTGTAATTGGGCTAATCCAAAGAGCCACTAACTGTGGAGTGGTGCGAGAGTTTTCTTTACTTTTGTATTTGAATTCAACGTCTCTCCTAGCCCGAGCCCAGAAGTTTACTCAATGTTAGTTAGTTTCCCCCTCACTAGAGCTCTGCATTTTAAGCGAAGCTCTATGACTTATACTCATATTTGTCTAGAATTAGGTTTGGTAGAAATAAATTATGGGATAGGTGAGAAAACCAACTGAATTTACAGTACACAAAATCTAGCAATACTTAAATTAGTTGTTTCTATTTGGTAGTGGAATTTTTTAAGGTAGTGGAATTTTCTAATAATCCTCTTGCCGTATCAATGTGATTTATAGCTCCTTCTAAATCTCCTGCATCGATAGATTTTTTGGCCTCATCTAAGTGCAATTTCGCGCCTGGACAATCAAAACATATAGTTGCTTCTGCATAGTTTTCAGATACCAATGATATAGTCAAAATGTAGGACACCATCATTATCCCAGATAATATCATAGCTTTCGTCATTAATTTTGTCTCATACATCAAATTTGTGTTTGTATTTCTCATATTTATGTGTGTTCGACAATCAATAAGAATTAATTCTTTTATCGATCTTTGTGGTAACGGGTTCCTACAAGTACAGAGTAACGTACTGTGCTAAATGTAAAATTGTTTTTGACATGACCCTGTTGCAATAGAGGATTAAGATATATGACACATAAGAAAAAATAGGTAGTGTATTTTTAAATCAATAACAAAGTTGTCTTGAGTCTATCATGTACCTCAAATACTTTTTCATTTTGCTTATAGCAAGCATTAGTTACCTTAGAGGAGGAGCTTTTGGTTTGAGTACCCATACTTCTCCCCCAATGAAATATGAATGGTAAGTCAGAGCCTTTGCAACCTCAAACGTCCAGGTATTTCTGTAAACGTATTTTATACTGATTTCCAGTATAGGGCTGATCAAACTGAATCAACGAACAGGCACCCTTTGTCGTTAGCGATATATGTGCGAGTTGCATTTACTGTACTCAACATGGCCTTTCTCTCATGCTTAGAACTAGTTAAAATCTATGGTGTAACCTCTGCAAACCAATCGGTTTATAAATCAGAAGAACAAACGGAATTTCGAATAGATGCCTTTGGATTTTGAAATCTTTGTGAATATTGCTGTTGGACTATTCATAATCGGGCTTGCGGCAGTTATGCTTTACGAAAGGACATCAAAAAAATCGAGTTCAGCTGAAGAGCCAAAACCAGAAAAAGCCAGAGACAAATAATTAGATGATTACTGACAAGGAAATAGTAGAGCAGTTTAGGTCAAATGAATTCGGTTCACTAACAGAAATTCAGAAGAAAGTAATACCTGTCGTAAATAGGAGAAGGAATTGTCTTCTAGTAGCACCCACAGGATCTGGAAAGACCGAAGCAGCTGTAATTCCCATATTTTCAATTCTTAAGACATCTGTGACCGTTCCAAATTCTATTAAAGCCATCTATGTTACTCCATTGAGAGCTCTAAACAATGACGTTTTCAGGCGCATTATTGATTACGCAAATAAAATGGACCTTGACATCCAGCTAAGACATGGAGATACCAGTGTCAGTTCAAAGCGGAAATTGTTGCTTAATCCACCAGACGTACTCATCACCACACCGGAATCACTCGGCGTAATTCTGACTAGTAAGAAGCTTTTGCAATCGCTTAAGAATTTAGAATGGGTAGTTATCGATGAAGTGCATGAATTATTATCGAATGAGCGAGGAACTCATTTATCACTAAGCCTCGAACGTCTGGAGGCAAATAGCACTAAGACAATTGTTAGAATTGGACTCTCTGCAACTATTGCCAACGCAACTGAAGCTGCCAAATTTATCGGCGGAGCTAATAGAAAGTGTGCAATCTTAGTGGATAGATCAATTCGCGAATATGATGTGAGTGTAAAACACGTGAAGGGAACTGTCAGCGATGTAGCTGCATACATCCTAAATTATGTAAAAACCGAGAATATCCATGGACCGATACTTCTTTTCACCAATACGAGAGATGAAGCAGAATATATAGCATCAGTTTTGAGAAATTTGAAAGAGATTTTAGTGGATGTCCACCATGGATCACTTTCACGCGAAATGCGCGAGGACACAGAAGAGCGACTAAGATCAGGAATGACAGGTATTGTCGTCTGTACCTCCTCCCTTGAACTTGGTTTGGACATAGGGGCCGTTGAATTGGTAATACATTATGGTTCGCCCAGGCAAGTTTCGAAACTTGTGCAAAGGATAGGCCGCAGTCGGCATAAGAGATCCGCTTCAGCCAAAGGTCTAATAA
Organism: Nitrososphaeraceae archaeon; assembly: GCA_044870745.1. Lineage (GTDB taxonomy): Archaea > Thermoproteota > Nitrososphaeria > Nitrososphaerales > Nitrososphaeraceae > TA-21. The sequence goes on from JBIOZE010000147.1 coordinate 25,406, forward strand.
TCTCGAGCAATCTAGATGATGCAATCGAATCACTGGCAATTCTCAACAGATTGAGGCGCCGTTCCTTAGAACGTCAAATACCGCATGAGAACGCTTTAGACGTTCTGGCACATCACCTAGTTGGTTTTTTAATAAACAATCCCGGACCAAAATTACTACTTGACGCATACCACCTTTTTACTCGAGCGAACCCGTACAGAGACCTTTCATTTTCGAAGCTAGAGAACATCGCCATTCTGTTAGATAGGTGCAGATTAATCAGGTACAACCAGACAGATAAAACTTTCAGAGCAGGTAGCAAATCTTATTCATATTATTTTGAAAACTTATCAACAATTCCTCACATTTTAAAGTTTGAAGTTATAGACATGATTAGGAAAAAGAGAATAGGCAATCTAGATCAACAATTCGTTGGAGAATACGGAGAAAAAGGAAATGTATTTGTACTGAAAGGCTCGCAATGGCGTGTGATTAATGTTGATGATAAAAAAATGCAAGTTCATGTTGAACAAATACAGGCATCTTTGATTAATATTCCACACTGGGTGGGCGAGATGATCCCGGTAGACTCTGAAACTGCAAAAGAAGTAGGCAAACTACGAAGACTGTTTTCAGACGATAGAAAAATAGATACTATTCAAAAATATAGTGATATACTAAAAACAATGCCGGTAGTTCCTGATGCAAGAAACATAGTAGTAGAAAGGGAACCAGCCAAGAATACAATAATCATGCACTCCACATTCGGAACTAAAGTAAATAACACACTCGCATCTCTTTTATCTACAATAATATCTGCTCAAGTTGGATATTTTATTGAAGCAAAAACTGACCCATACCGTATAATGCTTAGCTCAAGCGCTACTATTGGTAGAAACCATATTCAGAACGTTTTCTCAGGGGAATATGATTTTGAGGCCGTGTTAGTTACTTCGTTGACTAATACTTATAATCTAAATTGGCGGGTATGGAATGTTGCAAAGAAATTCGGAGTAGTCAATAAAGAAGCTTCATATGACAAAAGACTCGCTAGCCTGATTTACGAAAGGTATTCTAAGACACCACTTAGTGAAGAATCTTTACGCGAATTGATACATGACAAGTATGACATTGTTGGGACAGAGTCTGTCCTAAAAGATATCAGGGACAACATTGTAAAAGTGCATTGGTACGAAGTTGAAAAATTTTCCGAGTTAGCTTATCCAATAACAGAACATAGCTCAAGATTTACTTCTTCACCTCTTAGCATTGAACGCGGCATTTTGGAACTGCTAAGAGAGCGACTAGAAAAGACCAAACACAGACTTATTTGCATAAGATGTGGAAAATGGGAACAACTGGTAGAGACTAAGGAAATAAGTGGAAGTATAGCTTGTAAGAAGTGCGGATCTAGGCTAGTTACAGCCACATTCTATTCAGATCACGAATTGCCCCGAATAATACTTGACAAATTAAATGGTCATGAAATAAGTCATGATGAAAATCATAAGTTTGAACGAGCGTGGAAGGTTGCGTCATTAATAAACAACTTTGGTGGCAAGGCACTTTTAGTGCTCTCTGGATACGGTGTTGGCGTGGATACAGCTGCTAGGATTCTGCGCAACTGTGTTGAAGATGAAGATGTTCTTAAAACTATTTACAATGCAGAGAGGCAATTTGTGACTACTAGAGCGTTTTGGAAAGAAAAATAGATGTCATAGGCGCCATGACAAGTGAGTTCTGCAAATCAATTTTTCAATTAACATCATACTGGTAATGCGATTGAAGATCATGAAAAACGGTGCCAGTTTCTACGTGACTCCAGTAATCGAATAGGCGTTGTAAAAATTATTACTGGTAGTCACTAACTCAGTTATTATAATGCAAGTTTTAATTCATAACACCTAGGCTTTGAACCACCATCAAGATGTTGAAGCACATTAGACCGAAGCTGCTGTCCGACAACCGGAAAATCATGATTTTCCCCGTGGTAGTACTTCGGATTATTTTTTCTCATGAGTTCATGATAACATCGTAAGCATTGTATCCTTCCTCATAGTAATTTCAGATCTTCCATCTCTGCCTGCTGTTAGAATCGCACCAATTAATCTAATTCTTTCACCTACTTTTAAACTTGCAATTTGATTGCTATTTTCGCGCCATCCCACTAATCTAATTTCTCCAGTATCGTCACCAATCAGAGTATCAGCTACGCTTACTAAATTGCCAGTACGCGTATTTACATCACTGGCATTCGGCTGCTGAAGTACTATTGCTTCAAGAATATACATCTGCCCAATTGTATCAGTACTTTTAATTTTCGTAACGCTTTCTTCGAGCATAGGAATCGAATTGTCCTCAACTGATTTGATATGCGTATCTTTATGTAAAAAGATCAAGGAATTTCCAAACACCCTGCTTGGAACTCCTTGAATAACAGAATTAACAGAGACTTGCGTCGAAATTAGATCGTCTTCAATTGTTACCGAGAATAAATTTCTCTGTTCGTCGATACCATAAAAGATCTTCTTCTTGCCACCATCTGATCGGCCGTCTGACACTAATCTGAGCATAACTACATTTTCATTTTTTTCCCCTGAATCTGACTCTACGACAGTACCCTCATCCCCATGAATCTCCAAGTCCCCGTTTCCATACTGTAGATTCCCTTGCTTTATTCTTGCGCCAATAATTCTGACGCTTGAATTTAGATTTAATATTCTTGGGATATTAGCTTCATTAACATTCCAAATTGCAAGTCTTAAGCTCCTGCTAGAGTCATCATTTGACAACATCGCCTGTAGCGATTTTTTTACCTCTCCTCGCGAGTCAGAGAATTCCATAATTCTCGGACTGGACTTGAGTATGCCAGAAACAACAATGTGATCTTGTTCTGTAGTAACTTGTGCAACATTCAGTCCTATTGACTGTAGGCTTGGAATTGAATGGTCTCCCTCGTATCTTTCAATGCTACTAAATTCTCCGAGGTTAATTACGGGTTTTCCATCAAGTCCACTCTTAACATATCCATTTACTATTTTAATAACGTCTCCGGGCTTGATCTCTAGTTCGTCAGGTAAGTGAGCAAGTTTATTCCAAAGCCTCAATCTGATGGTCCCATTTTCGTCGTACACCGTTAAGGTCCTATTTTCAAGTTGTTCAGCAGACTCTCTCTTAGTGAAGATTCTAAGAGGGTAGATTGAAAGAACCCTCGCTGTTAAGTTAATATCCTTAGCTCCTACGAATAGATCTTTAATTCCTGTATTGGAGCTTGGCACATTTTCAAACGAGATCCCCAAATCAGCAGCAACCAAAAATAGCGCCCCTTGATCTGTTAGGTATCCTGCTCCTATCTTTCGTTTTTTATCGTCTATGAGCTCCTTTAGCCCTTCCATAGTGATTTCCGGTTTTTTTTCTAGTACATGTTCTAGCATTCTCTTGAATTCCATCGGCATATCTAATAGCCTCAAAAAAAGTTATCGTCTCTTGCCTATATATTTTGACAAATGATGTCTAGACCCGCCTGAAAACCATTTTTCTAAAATCATACTTGGGGACCATAATCGTAGCGTGATTTGATTGGCTACAATACTGAACATTATCACGATTAATTCTTAAAGATATTTGATTAATTTCCCAGATTTATCGGTTATTTTTGGCAAAAGTGACTTGTAGGAAATTTGAAAATCTTCAGCTGTCGAAACGTATTGAAAGGCCCGGAACCTGTATGCTAGACAGATCAGGAGCACTCTTGCAAATATTTTTTCGATAAACAAAAATTATCCTAATTGTCTGGCCATTGTGCCTAGGAGAAGAGATTTGAGCAGTTCATGATAAGAAACCCACTATTTTCAGAAAAAATTGATTATTCCTTCTTATCAGATTTAATGGTATTACTACTTCAATCATCGAATTATTGAGCAACAAATTGGAGATACAGATAATCTCTGAAATGTCTAAAGCCCTATCAGTTCAATAAATCATGAACAGTAGTTTATTAAAATTCCTCTAACTCTATCGATACCAAGGTCAACAATATAGTTTCCAAGCTTAGGACCGCTGTCACTATTAATCAATATTCTGTACATTAATTTAAAGAATTTTCTTGGGTCAAGATTATTTTTTCTGGCGATATTGTAAATTATATTTTGCATTCCCTCTTGGAGCTCGGAGCTGGGATCTCTTCCAGAATATGCCTTCAATTCTTTCACTAAATCCGATATGGCAATCTTTTCGTCGTTGGTGAGGTGAACTTCGAAAATTTCATCAGAAACCAAATAGTCATCAGCCCAATTACATGCAAGTTTAATTTTCTGTATTAACTTTGTTGATTCTCGAGTTACAAGTCTGTATTTCACTAGTCGTTCGTAAATTTTATTTACTCGATCACTACCCGAAAATAATGACGCTTGCTGAGCTATGATCCTGTATGGTACGTGCGCTTCTGGTGCTTTGGGTACATTTAAATGATTTACATATTCATAAATACCTTTCATTTTAGCCAGTTTTTCATTATTATCTAATCTTACTTTTCCAAAGAATATATCTTCGTATAGATCGTATTCGTCAACTAGTAATGGTATATCCTCGACACCTACCTGTCTTGTTCCACTGATTCGCTTAAATAGAAGTAAGCGTAGTGATTCAGGCGTGCCGTACCGTAACCATGTTTGGGGCGTAAAAACGTTACCCGCAGATTTGCTTATTTTTTTCCCTACTTTGTCGAGGAACATTTCATACTTGACGTGCAACGGGTGAGCGAATTCTAAAATACTGTTTGATACCCAATCATTAACCCGTACTGAGTCCATTATGTCCTTCCCGTATGCTTCAAATCTTATGTCAAGGGCACTCCATCTAGCGGCGAATTCGACTTTCCAAGCTAATTTACCGTTACCACTGGCGATAGAAGACTCGCCTCTGTAACCACATCCTGTTAGTTCCTTGTTCCCGAGCCTAGTTTTGTCACAAAAATACGATACCTTTTTTTCATCCTTTACATATCTTTCTGCCTTGGCCACATACAACCTGCCACAGGACTCGCACAAAGGGAAATAGGGAAGTGACTCTTTGTATTTTTCTTGGCCTACAAGCTCTGCTATCTTCGGACCCAAAGTCGAATTCTGCGACAAGATGGAATGAATTTGATTTGAAAGTATTCCTTTTCGGTAAATATCCGAAGCCGACCTAAACTCATACTCTACTCCCAGAGAATTTAGGGCCTCTAACAATAGTCCACTCATGTGTGAGCCAAAAGAATGATGACAATTTCCAAATGGATCTGGAATATTTGATACAGGCTTAGCAATGTAATCGCTCAACCATTCCGGAAGACCTGCAGGAATTTTTCTCAGGCCGTCCATATCATCGGAATATGCAATTAGTTTGGATTTGTAACCCATATTTTTGAGAGACATTGATACTCCATGCGCACGGACTGCATCTCCTATGCTACCTAAATGAGGAATTCCCGATGCCCCAATCCCGCTTTCTACCCTAATAAGGTCCAGTGACCTCCCAAGATTATGCTCTCTTGTAAGAAGTAGTGAAGCAACTTTATCTAACCAAGTGCCTCTTCCAATCTGATCAGTCGTCATTTTGTCATCAAGGTCTTTGACATGTAAGGCCCGTCATTGTAATATCCAAATTTTCTGTAATACTGTCTGGTACCGACTGCACTTATTACAGAGATCTTGTTCAGTCCAAATTCATTCGCAGCTATTTCTTCAGCTGCATGAAGCAGTGAAGAACCATAACCTCTATGTTGAAAGGAATCTTTACTGAATTTATTTCCAATCTTAGTCATTCGCCCAAATACATGTAATTCACGCACAACTGCTGTGGGTTCGCCGGAAAATGTTCTCAATTCATTTCTGTGAGGGTCTTTGAGCCTTCTCAATCTTAGGAAACCAAATAGACTTGCAGTTCTTTCATCCTCAATGCTAAGGAATATTTCCGTTCCATTAGAAGACGGATATTCAATCCTCATTAAAACCGGATCCGTATTACGATTACTTGTTTCACGATGCCCTATTTCTCTACATCTAATACAATTACATTTAAATCCCTTATCAAACAATTTCTTTTGTATTAATTGCCGCAAATTGCCAGCCCGTGGTCCTGCAATTATGTCTGGTGACTCTATTTCGCGCTGAATTCTCATAATCCGAACCCATTGAGGGGTGATTTTCTTCACATTAACTAGCAAATCAGTAAATTCGTCATCTGAGTAAGACCGATAAGTTCCTTTTTCGTACATCTTTTGAAGTCCCGTATTTCTCAAAACTAAGGTTGGATATATTTTCAACATGTCAGGTCTTAATCTGGGATCGCCAAACATTGTCTTGAAATCTTTCAAGTCCTTGTCCGGAGATGAGCCAGGGAGTCCGGGCATCATGTGCGCTACAATCTTAAATCCAGCCTCTTTAGCTATTCGGAATGACTCAAATACGTCATAGAGGTCATGTCCGCGATTTACCTTTCGGAATATTGACTCATCTAAAGTTTGAACTCCAATTTCTATTCGTGTCATTCCAAGCTCTAGCATGGTATCGATATGTTCCTTCTTGCAGTAATCTGGCTTTGTTTCCATGCTAAAGCCTACACACCTTATTCTACTTTCCTCGTTCAGCGCTTTAGCCTCCGCCAGAGTATTGCTCTTAGTACCTTCTCCATTAAGGGCATCGTAGGCATCTTTTACAAACTGGACTTGATAATCAAGTGGCATAAATGGGAAGGTCCCACCAACTATGACCAATTCAACCTTTGATATGTCATGACCTCTGGAATAGTAATGATTTATTTTTGAGAGAATCTGTAAGCGAGGATCGTAATCAAGCTCCTGGGCTTTTTTTGTAATTGGCTCATTGCCAGTATAGCTCATGGGTGTCTCAAATTCTACTCCTCCTGGACAGTAAATGCACCTACCGTGTGGACATGGATATGGTTTTGCCATTATTGCGATAACGAGCACACCTGAAACAGATTTGATCGGTTTTCTTATCAAAATCTTCCGACAATCTGATTCATCAGGAATAAGTCTCAGAATGTCAGTATACTTTGGAATGCTACTCAAATTATACTTGGCTGAAATTTCTTTTATTAGCCAAGACAACTCCTTACCAGTAACAATTTCTTTTTGCATCAATAAAGATGCAATATCCGTACAAGCCCTTTCGTACAGAAAATTAGAATTATCTCTACCCAACAGCTCTTTGGTCTTGGCCAACAGTCAAATTTCAAACCTCGTCTGTATAATATAACTGATTGGTTGAATCAATGGTAAAGCATTATTCTGTTAAAGCAAGATATTGGACCCTCGTGACCTGCATTTTACTGTCGACATGCGATTTCAAATTGAGCAGTATTGCTTCTGCTGAGATGCCAGTGAAATGTGATCGTACTTTGGTCGATATCTGCAGTCGGGATATTTACCATAATTTCATAGACTTGGCTAGCACGACTGCCCTTTGAAGGTCATCGTTTAATAATTCCTCATTGTTGAATTTATCATTAAAGTACATTAGGTCAATAATCTTGCCACTATCTATATTGACAACTGTTGTTCCATTTTCTCCGACTGCTGTTCCAGTATTGGTAAGTACTACTAGTTTATCAACCAAATTAAGTGATCTGGCCGCGTCGGAAATCTTGGCTAGTGCCTTGCTACGATCTTTGTTGACTACTACCGTTAGTGCAATTTTAGCTCCAAAATTGTCGCTATAAATAACATCGACATTGTTACCTGCATTAGTTCCAAGATCGATTTCGGTAACATTACCAGTCTGTGTTGTGAAGGTCAACAAGTTCCTTACAGCATCGCGAACAGCTGATTCTAATGTTTCACTATTCATTGCATTCTTTCTGATCCTAATGAACTCAGACAAAGGTATATCCATCAAACTTCCACGAATTCGTAGTCCAGGATAGTTTCTTTTTATAGTTTCATCTATGGATGATTCATCAATACTGAATAAGTTTGAATTTGACGCCTTTTCTGTCGCATGGTACATGATATTCAGTATGGATCGCACGTTTCTGAATTCAGGAAACTCATCGTATATTACTCTTAGTTTTGCTGCAAGGTCATTTTGGTGGCCCGGAGTAAAATTGTCGTTCTTATCATAATGTCTGATATATTCAAAAATAATATCTATTAGCTCCGTAAGGGTATTTGATCCAGCTAAATCTATCTTATAATTGGCTTTTTCCATTCTATCAAAAACGGAAGGATTCTCTTTTTTTATTTCATTGTATGATGCTGGAGTCATTATCAGTATTAATAACGAGGATGGAACATGCGCATTTATCAATGCCTTGATGAATTCAAGAGATTCCTTGTTTGAATCAAATTCATCAAATTCAAATATCGTAAGTTTATTTAGAAGCATTAGGTTCAAATTTGCGAGTGCGGAAAGGCTGTTTATTACCCCTTCAAGAGAACGAATATTATCTGCATCCCTTCTTAATTTTCCAGTAATAATACCCCTTATTATTTCAATTTGTATTTCAGAAAATTCACTGCGCAAAACTTCATCTATATAGTCAGGATTAACGACCATCTGGCCTTCCATTACTAATCTCGCCTTTTCTGAAATAGTCTTCCCGGTGATTCGATCGGATAGTCCATAATTAAAGATCTTTCTGGCATTACCTATGTTATTTTCTGCCTTGAGAGCTAGAAGACTGATTATGGCTTGTCTGATTGAATTTACATCTTCATTGCTGAACCCTTCCAATATGCTTTCGTAAGTATTGTGGAGATCTCGTGGAAAGACTCTTGAAAGATCAACATAGGAGGTTACAGTATTAGTCGAAAGTTCGGGCAAACCCCTTATATGCAATGCAAGATGTGTTTTGCCTGAACCAACGTCTTGTATCATAGTAATAAGCCTGAAATCCTTGTCGGTAGGCTGTGCCCCTAATTTGTTATACAGATCATCAATGCATGACAAGATAGCAGCTTTCGCTTGCTTGTGAGTTTTGCCACCCAAAATCTGGCTATCAGCCAGTGCTGGAGTGGGACTACTCGGATAAGGATTTAGCTTAAGACAATATGGATACATGTTTTAAATTCCCCTTACGTAACCATGCAAGAGACCTCTCACCATGATCCCTTCGGAACCACCAGTTGAAAGTTCATAATCATCATGATATGTGTTGGTCAACTGTTTCACTAGCTCATAAAATTTAATGGCCGACAAATTGTGTTTGTTACCTAATTCATTTCTAACATCTGCAAGTTCCATCCATCCAAGCGAATCTCTTGACCTTCCAAGAATTCCATCAAATTCGCTCTTAAAATTATCAATATAGTTTGGTGAATCATAAAAAGGTAAATCCGATACGCCTTGTTTATCTTGGTCGTAATTTGAAGGTCTTGTAGATTGCTCCAGTGCAACAATTCTAGACTCTAATTTTTCTTCAAGGTTACTAATCCCCTTCAGAAGGAGTCTGAATTTGGGGTCTGAATTCCTAAGATGCTCCATGTACCCCCCAGCACTCCAACAATTATAAGAAGAACCCTTCTTTTCGATGAATATCCTTCCCGTTGAGCTAAAATTTTCAAGTATATTCTCAACATTCACATCACTATTTGCAAATTCTCTTTTTAATTCTGATTTTCTTATTCCGGAAAAACCTGCAGATAGAATTCTTTCTAGAATCATCTCCTCTTGGGACATGAGATCGAGGTCAAGATTTTTTATTTAAATATCTGTGTGACAATTTTCTGGACAACAAGTCAACAATTTTAATATGATATAAGACTTTTTAACAACTAAAGCCAAGTATTAAAGGGATGATGAATACCAATTCTGAATATTGATGACAGCACTAGGGTATCTGACCCACTTTGGGATAATAGATGATATTACAAATTATGCATGAATCAATATAATTATA